>JAHWYE010000393.1 GCA_020028195.1 Nitrospirota bacterium | reverse complement strand
TGTGCTCGCTGGCCAAATGCATCATGGTGTTCAGGAGTCCGTTGGCCATCGTGGATGAGATGCTCATGGCCGTGGCCGCTGGACGCATAGAAACCGGCGTGGCCTGTAGAATGCTCAGGAGATCGGCATCGCTCGCGCCGCAGGCGATCGCCGAGCGGACGCTTTCATCAAAGGCGCGGACCGACTCCCGCACGTCGCGGATTCGTCTCTTGGCGAAGAGTATCCAGCCGACATAGCGCAGCACGGTAGCCGGCAGCTTGACGAGAAAAGGCAGCCTTCGGCCTTGGCGATAGGCGACAAGCGGCGCCAGCTCCGGCCCGTCGCCGAACATCCGAAGCAGATTCTCCATCCGGAAGCCGGGGAGCATCCACATGGAAGATGCCATGGCGCTGTAGCTCATGTAGAAGCGGCCCTTCACCAGCCGCTCGATCGGGCCATCGGGCTCTGGCAGGCCGGAGAAGTGGAAGGAGATCCGGAAGACCTCGTGGATGTTGTGTCGAGTCACTTCCTCTGAAATGGGGGTCAGCGGTCGAGGAATCGCCTCCTGGAAGTTGGCGGCCGTCCACAAGCGAAAGCGGTCGGGCAACGCCGCCTGCAGGGGTGCCGTAATCGGGCGGGCTTGGAGGAGCCATATGCAGCCCTGTTCTGCAGCCCACTCGATGTCCAGGGCGCCGCCGAGTCTTTCGACCGCGGCCCGTGCCACGCGTTCCACGGCACTGCGGAGATCTTCGGGCAAGACAGACGGGCTCGCTCTTCCAGAGACCAAACGATCGCCGAGTCCGGCGACACCCTCGACCACGGTTTCGCCGTTTGCGTCCGCGAAGGCGACACCGGCGTACTCGGGTTCGATCATGCGTTGGACAATGACGCACATCCTCGAGGCTGCGGGATCGGGATATGCGCGATAGATCGCACCCCGGGTTGTTGACGCCGCCGCGCGGCAGGTTTCCACCGCACGCAGGAGGGATTCTTCGCCGCTGATATGAAGGAATGTTTCGAACTGTCCGGCATAGGAGAGACGGCTAGAGTCCTCGTCTGCGGCCGAGGAGCGCACCGCCACACGTGGCGTGCCGACGCGGCGATAGGCAGCGATGATCTCTTCAGGTGTGGCCTCGGGCGAGACCACAAAGCCCTCGGGCACCGGGAAGCCCGCGGCGATGAGTGCGGCGAGGCCCCGGGCCTTACCGCCCACCGCATCCTGATCGGCGATTTCACTCAGCAGAAGGGTGGAATGGGTCATGACAGTGACACAAGCCTATTTCCGCAAGCCCGTGACGTCAACCCCGAAGGGAATTGACCAGCGACCGTCAGCGACTGGATGTCGAGAGGGGAGTGGGCGACAACATTGGAGACTTGCCGTTGGAGCGAAGCCAGGCGAGCATATCCCCCAGCGGGACCCATTCCAGGAAGTTCGAATAATCGTTCACGGTGATTCTGCCAATGGCCGTTTCACCGCGAACCTCGAGCCAGAAGTCCCCGCAGACCGAGATCGTGTATTCTCTCCGACCAGGCGGTGAGGCGAATCCTTGCCAGGGAGGCCTTGTTTCCCCTGTCTTCTCCGGCAAGGGAAACACCGCCAATAGCCACCTGGTGCCGATCGGAAAATGGGCCACATACGGCCTGCATAAGGCCCCGTTATCTCCCCAGATCCTGATCGTCTTTCTCTCCTCTGTTCCTTTGACGACCTCAATGATCTGAACTTCCATGCTGTTCTTGTAGTGATCCATCACCTCTCCAAGAACGATCAGCTCTTTACCCAGCGCGACCTTCGCGTAGGGTCCGGCCCACATACAACTGCAGGCGAGTGCCGACTTGGGAAGCCCGAGGATCGCCAGCAGGACTAGGACCGCAACCGTCCTCACCAACCGGGGGCTCATCCTCATCACTCTCCTCACCGCGGACACTCGATCACGGGACCACCCTCGAGTCTGTAGCAGGTCGTGGATTGAATGATGCCTATGCAAATCGTTTTTCTCGGCCCATCGGCGGGCCGGCTGTCGTGAATCCGGCCACGGCGTATAATGCCACGACGAGCAGTGTGTTTCGGAGCGTCTTTGATCCCATCCATCACCTCAGAACGATGGCTTCAGCGCAGATGCCGTGCTATGACCCTCCCGTCTCGCACGCTCCTGAGGTATTAGACCGCCCACCCGCCAGTTAGTTCCGATCCTGTCCCCAAAAAAGATGACGTCTCCCTCTCGGGAGAAGTGGATCGCACCCGCTGCAGAGCACGAGGAGAACGATGGCAAGAAGGGGAGCCCTGAGGTGGGTTCCATCGGGGAGCATTTCAGAAGAGGCCGGAGCCCAACAGCAGCATCATCTTGTCGTTGGTCGCCCGGAGACGGCCCGAGAGCTGCTTCACCACGTTCCAGAGGATGGCGTAGGCAAGATCGCGGTCGCTTCGCAGCAGCAGCTGGAACGCCTCTTTTTTCACGACCAGCAGGGTGCATGCTTCGTGGGCCCTGGCAGTCGCACTCCGCACCACGGTATCATCGATCACCGACATTTCCCCGAAGGCCTGGCCTTTTTCGAGCACGGCCAGCGCCTCTTCCTTCACTATGGAGAGATGACGGGA
>JAHWYE010000137.1 GCA_020028195.1 Nitrospirota bacterium | reverse complement strand
TTGTCGGTGGCTACGAAGGTGATCGTGTACGCTTTCGTCGGTAATTCAAACTCCGCCTTTTCAATATAGGGATTCGTGCCACCCATGGAGGGCTCCCTTACTTGTCTAAACGCAAACACTGTAACACATAAGACCGGCCAAGTGCACGCCCTATTTACTTTCATAACTATATGTATTGAAAAGCTTTATTAGTTGTTGACAGTGTTCAGACGACAATGGTACAGTGAATCCGACCAATTTGATCTGCGATTGGATCAGTCGGCGACTCTTTTGCTCGGAGTACGAGTATGTTGAAGTTCTCAAAAAAAGCTGACTATGGATTAATGGCACTGCAGTACATCGCGTCGGTGCAATTCGGAGATGTCGCACGTGCTCGGATCGTGAACACCAAAGAGATCGCCGAAGAGTACAACATCCCCGTGGAGCTCCTGGCCAAGGTCTTACAGACGCTCGCAAAAAGTGGATTGATTGAAAGCCATAACGGGCCCAAGGGCGGATACCTGCTGGCGAAAGAGGCGGGCGCCATTACGATTGCGCAGGTCCTCGAGGCCATTGAAGGCCCGCTCGGGATCACGGATTGCTACCATGAGAAGGATGCCTCGTCCTGCTTGCAGCACGAGCATTGCACCATCCGGACTCCCCTCCTCAAGGTGCAAGACAGCATTTATCAACTCTTGAACAGTATGACCGTCGAAGACATGATGGGCGGAACCCCGTTGATTACCGTACAGTCGATCACAGCGGCAGAAGGAGTCGAGCGATGAAATTTCCGATATATCTGGACAATCATTCCACGACACCCATGGATCCCAGGGTCTTGGAGGCTATGCTGCCCTACTTCGTGGAGAAGTTCGGCAATTCGGCCAGCCGGAACCATGCCTTCGGGTGGGAAGCCGAGGAAGCGGTCGAGAACGCACGGAAGCAGATCGCTCGGTTGATCCATGCCGACCCCAAGGAATTAGTCTTCACCAGCGGGGCAACTGAATCCGACAATCTGGCGCTCAAGGGCGTAGTGGAGATGTACCGCGAAAAGGGCGACCACGTCATCACCAGTATGACTGAGCACCGCGCGGTCCTGGACACTGCCAAGGCCCTTGAAACGAAACGGGGCATCAAAGTGACTTACCTGCCGGTTGACAAGACCGGGATGGTCAGCCCCGATGATGTCCGAAATGCGATTACCGATAAGACCGTCCTGATTTCCATCATGCTGGCCAATAACGAAATCGGGACGATCAACCCGATCAAGGAGATCGGGAGAATCGCCAAGGAAAAAGGCATCTTGTTCCACTGCGATGCTACGCAGGGTGTTGGAAAGATCCCTGTGGATGTGCAAGAGATGGGGATCGACCTGATGTCATTCACCGCCCATAAGATTTATGGGCCCAAGGGAGTCGGAGCGCTGTATGTCCGAAAGAAGGGGCCACGTGTCCGGATCGCTCCGATTATCGACGGCGGAGGTCATGAGCGAGGGATGCGTTCCGGCACGCTTCCCGTTCCCTTGATCGTGGGCTTCGGAAAAGCTTGCGAGTTGTGCGAGCAGGAGATGGCTGCCGAATCAGTCAAACTCGCGACGATGCGGGATCGCCTCCAGGCTGGCATCATGAACACGCTTGATGAGGTCTACCTCAATGGCCATCCGACCCAGCGGCTGCCTCACAATCTCAACATTTCATTTGCGTATGTCGAAGGTGAGTCGCTGCTCATGGGCGTCAAGGAGATCGCGTTGTCTTCAGGGTCGGCCTGCACGTCAGCCACACTTGAACCGTCCTATGTCCTTCGCGCACTGGGCGTGGGGTCCGACCTCGCCCATTCCTCTATTCGGTTCGGACTGGGTCGGTTTAACACCGACGAAGAAGTGGAGTACACGATCAAGCGGATCATCGAGACCGTGACGCGGTTAAGGGAAATGTCTCCCCTGTACGAGATGGCCAAAGAGGGGATCGATCTGAAGTCCGTTCAGTGGGCCGCTCACTAATCATGGACAGCGTAAACTAAGAAACTGATGGAGGAGGCGCAACATGGCGTACAGTGAAAAAGTCGTTGATCATTTCAATCATCCCCGCAACGTGGGGAGCTTCAAGAAAGAGGAAGAAGGAGTCGGCACCGGTATTGTCGGCGCGCCCGAGTGCGGCGACGTCATGAAGCTGCAGATTAAGGTGCAGGGCGACAAGATCGTGGACGCCAAGTTCAAGACCTTCGGGTGCGGCTCCGCCATCGCCAGCTCGAGCTTGGCCACAGAATGGATGAAGGGCAAGACGCTCGAGGAAGCCGCCAAGATCAAGAACACGGATATCGTGCAGGAGCTGAACCTGCCGCCAGTGAAGATCCACTGCTCGGTGCTGGCCGAGGATGCGATCAAGGCGGCCTTGACCGACTATAAGAAGAAAGCCGAACAGCCCAAGTAAATCGGCCATTGCCCAGTACAGAGGAGCGAATTATGGATTCGACGGAGACGACAAACACTCCTGTGGTCACGATCAGTGAGGCGGCGCTCAAGGAAGTCAAGCGCCTCATGAATGTGCAAGGCATCACGGAAGGTGGCCTTCGGCTGGGGGTCAAGGGTGGCGGATGCTCGGGGTTGAGCTACACCGTCAACTTTGACGAGAAGATCGGCCAATACGACACCGTGCACGAAGTGGACGGCATCAAGTTGATCGTGGACGCCAAGAGCGCAATCTACCTGCAAGGAACTCAGCTCGACTTCCACAAGGATCTGACCGGCGGGGCGTTTAAGTTCGTCAACCCCAATGCACAGAAGTCTTGTGGCTGCGGTGAATCGTTCTCGGCCTGACCGTTCTCCCAGGCGCACTCCCTTTTCAATCCGTCGAAGATCTGAACGGGCATGGCGCCGTGGCCATGCCCGTTGTCTGAGTGGAGCTTTCTGAGGAGAGCGTATGGACCAGACTCACAAAATGCCTGGCAAGCGCGTCGAACTCCAGATGGCTCGGAGCATGTGTTGGCACTGCCAATCCGAGGTTCATGGCGAGTATTTCTGCGTGCAGTGCGTGAAGGTCCAACCCGTGTCCAAAGAACTGGATTACTTCACGTGCCTGGGCCGGCCACGGCTACTGAATATCGACCTGGGAGTCCTAGAGGCCAAGTTTTACGAACTGAGCCGGACCTTTCACCCGGACTTTTTCCAGAACAAGACCGATGCCGAGCAGGCCATCAGTCTGGGGAACTCGGCGCTGCTCAACACCGCTTATCGGACGCTCAAGGATCCAATCAGGCGGGCCGAATACCTGGTTCAACTGGAGGCCGGCGCGGCAAAAGACATCCGGACCTCGCCGCCCGCCGAACTGTTCGAAGAGATCCTGGCTCTGCAGGAGGATCTTGAGGAGTTCCGGGCAACGTCGCCCGATCAGGATCCAGCCCATGTGGAGCAATTGCGCGACAAACTCAAGGCAGACCGCGAGCTGCTGGAGCGACGTCAGAAGGACATGGAGTCCCGCCTATTCGCGTTGTTCACAGCGTGGGATTCCTTACAGGGCCGGTCGGGCCATGACGACCACGTCCGTGGAAAGAAGGACGCGGTCTTGAAGGAAATGCGGGAGATCCTCTCGAACCGGACCTATCTCCGCAACATTGTCACAGACTTGGTTGACACCATCGGGTAAGGAGCGCGGGATCGTACAGATGGCACGAATCGTCGGCATTGACCTCGGCACGACTAACTCTTTGATCGCCTACATGGACGGCCGGACCCCGCGGGTCATCGCTGGACGCAACGGCCGGACGTTGGTCCCGTCCGTGGTCGCCATGACGGACAACGGCCTGATCGTGGGGGACCCAGCCAAAGAGCACCTGGTTCGCAACCCGGAGCGGACCATTTACTCCGTGAAACGATTCATGGGGAAAGGTCTGGAGGACGTATCCGAGGAATTGAAGTATTTCCCCTACACACTCCACGAGCAGGGAGGAGTCATCAGGATTCACGTTGGCGAGAAAACCTATTCCCCGCCGCAAATCTCAGCCATGATTCTCAAAGAACTCAAGCTTCGGGCCGAGGAACACCTGGGCGAAGAGATCAAGAAAACCGTCATCACGGTCCCTGCTTACTTTAATGACAGCCAGCGTCAAGCGACGAAGGACGCGGGATTGATTGCCGGTCTTGAGGTCCTTCGCATCATTAACGAGCCGACGGCCGCGTCTCTCGCCTACGGCCTCCAGAAGAAGACCCAGGGAATCATCGCTGTGTATGATCTCGGAGGCGGGACCTTCGATATTTCCATTCTCAAGCTCAAGAACGGGATCTTTGAGGTCCTGGCGACGAATGGAAATACCCACCTGGGCGGTGACGATTTCGACCGGAAGATCCTGGACCTCTTCCTCAAGGAGATCAAGGCGCGGCATGGGCTGGATGTGGGACCGCATCCGGACATGATGCAGGCCATCCGACTGGAGGCTGAACGGGCGAAGATCAGCCTGTCGGATGAACAGAAGACGACAGCCATCATCGAGCTCCCCGTCGGGAAAGGCGAATTTCGCTTCGAGGTGACCAGAGACCAACTCGAAGCCTTGACGCGCGACCTGGTGGAACGCACGATCGGTCCCTGCCGCCAAGCACTCAAGGATGCCGACTTGAAGCCTTCGGAGATCGACGAAGTCGTCCTGGTTGGTGGATCCACCCGCATGCCCCTGGTCCGGCAACGGGTGCAGGAACTATTTGGCAAGGTTCCTCATAGTGAGCTCAACCCGGATGAGGTGGTGGCGCTCGGCGCAGCCGTCCAGGCCAATATCCTGAGCGGTGGCACCCAGGATATGCTTCTGCTGGATGTCACTCCGCTCTCGTTGGGAATCGAAACGATGGGAGGCGTGATGAGTCCGCTCATCCGGCGGAACACCACGATTCCTGCGAGCGCCAAGGAGATGTTCACCACCTACGCGGACGGGCAGACCTCAGTGGACATCCATATCCTGCAAGGTGAGCGCGAGCTGGCCAAGGACAACCGTAGCCTGGCGCGGTTTCAACTGAAGGTGCCTCCGCTGCCCGCGGGGATTCCGCGCGTGGAGGTGATGTTCCTGATCGATGCGAACGGCATCCTGAACGTGACCGCGAAGGATGTCAGAACCAGCCAGAGCCAGTCCATCGAGGTCAAGCCCTCCTACGGGTTGTCGGACGAGGAAGTGGAACGCATGATTGGTGAATCCTTCAAGTTCGCGGCTGAAGACCTGAAGGCGCGCCAACTCATTGAAGCGCGGACAGAGGCTGAAGCCATTCTCAAGGCCACCGAGAAGGCATTCCGGCTGGGCGGCCATCTGATCAGCGCCGAAGAGACCGCCGCGATCAGGGCATCCTTGGCCG
>JAHWYE010000136.1 GCA_020028195.1 Nitrospirota bacterium | reverse complement strand
ACGACAGTCGGCTCGATCCCCGACGTGGTGAAGGATGGAGAGACCGGATTTGTCGTGCCGCCCCGCGACAGCAATGCGTTGGCCAGACGAATTGAATTGCTGCTGGGAGATGAACGCCTTCGCAGAATGCTAGGGTTGAATGGCCGCAAACTTGTGGAAGGGTCGTATTCCTTGGATGCTATGCTGAGCAAGCTCGAAGCTGTCTATCAGGATGTTATCAAGAGATAGGTACTCCGTCGCGTGATCATCCCTTCCAAACTCTCAGTAGTGGTCATCGCCTATAACGATGAGCCCAACATTCGAGCTTGTCTGGAAAGTGTGCGTTGGGCCGATGAGCTCATCGTCGTGGACTCGCATAGCACTGATGCGACCGAGAAGATCAGTCGGGAGTTTACCGACAAGGTGTTCCAGCATGAGTTCAAGGGGTTCGGACGGCTGAGAAACGAGGCGGTGGCGCACGCGACGCACGACTGGGTCTTCAGTCTGGATACGGATGAGCGGGCTACGCCTGAGATCCGTGATGAGATCCGTCGGCTCCTGGCGACCAACCCTCAGGCCGACGCGTATTTTGTGCCCCGACGGAACTATTTTCTTGGCCGCTGGATCCGCCAACCGGGTTGGTATCCGAATTACCGGCAGCCGCAGTTGTTTCGCAAGGACCGGATGCGGTACCGCGAAGAACTCGTTCACGAAGGGTTTGATCTGGATGGACGAGTGGGGTATTTGAAGGAGCATGTGCTGCAGTATCCGTTTCGTGACATAGATCACTACCTCGCCAAGATGAACCGCTACTCGGACCTGATGGCGCGGCGCATGATGGAAGACGGAAAGAGATTTCGGCCCCGCGATCTGGTCACCCATCCGGTTTTTACCTTCTTCAAAATGTACTTCTGGCAGCGCGGCATTTTCGAAGGTATCCCGGGCCTGATACTGGCTGGATTGTACGCGTACTACACCGTCGTGAAGTATGCCAAATTCTGGGAGCTTGCTGAAAAGGCGGAAGGCAAAGTCGTGGGTTCAGCGTGAAGGTGAGTGGTTTTAGCATTTGTCGGAACGCGGTCAAGTTCGACTATCCGATCGTGGAGGTCATCCGCTCGGCCTTGCCGATTGTGGATGAATTCGTCGTGAACGTGGGCCAGTCAGACGATGGCACGCTTGAGCTGATCCGTGGAATCGGCTCGGACAAGATTCGAATCGTCGAATCGGCCTGGGATGATTCGATGCAGAAGGACGGGTTGCTGTTCTCGCGAGAAACGAACATCGCGCTGTCGCGCTGCACGGGGGACTGGTCTCTGTACCTACAGGCTGACGAGGTGCTCCATGAGGCTGATTACGATGCGATGAGACGGGCGCTTCGTGATCATCTGTTGAATCCGAGCGTCTTAGGGTTCACGTTCCGCTACCTGCATTTCTACGGCGACTACCGGTCGTGCAATCCGTGGTTCTATCATCGGGCGGTCCGAATCGTTCGGAATGACGGCCAGGTCGAATCCTGCGGCGACGCCGTGGGCTTCTGCCTTAAGGCAGACCAGGGGTATCTTCAGTCCGAGCACAAGAATCGGGTGCGACCGTCTGGAGCCACGATCTTTCATTATGGATGGGTGAAAGCCCCTCGGGTCTTGTTAGACAAGATCCGCTATCAGTCGGCTCGGCACCACGGGGATCAGCCGGGCGCAGAGGACGCGAGGCTGCTCGCCAAGGATGCCTATGAGTTTGAGGACTACGACATCATGAAGAACTTTTCCGGGACGCATCCAGCTGTGATGGCGGATCGCGTGAGCCGCTATCCGGCCCTCAAGTCCGGGCGAAATCGCTGGTTGCGACCTGCCTTCTATCGCGCCATCGCCAAACGAGGGTTCAGGGGCTAGCCAATGAAACGGTTGCCGGTTTGGAGAAGACCGTATTTTGCGAAGCGTATTTTGGATATTGGTCCTGGGCACAATCCCTTTCATGGCGCGACGCATCTGCTCGAGATGGACCTTGCTGATGGGCGAGAACGATGCGGACAAGAGCTGGTGGTGCCGGAGTCCGCTGCTCTGATTGTCGGCGAAGCGACCGCGCTGCCTTTTAAGACAGGGTCCTTTGATTATGTCTATGCTTCCCACGTCTTCGAGCACGTGATGGCTCCTCGCTGGGCCTGCAACGAGGTCATGCGCGTAAGCGAGGCTGGCTACATAGAGACTCCGTCGCCTTTTCGTGAGCAAGGATTGGCCCTCAAGGATGAGCAATCACCTGAACATTGGTACCACAGATGGTTTGTGTTTTCTCCCGACAAAAATCTCTTGGTGTTTGAGCCGAAAACACCTGAAGAAGTGTCGCGCTTCTGCTCCTGTCCTGCCGGGGAATTTCTGCGGGAGTTCTATGCCAGCCTGGACTTCCGAGAAGCCGAGCACTTTTTTCGGCGGAAGGCCAAGACGACGATCTTTTATTGGTCAGGTTCGTTTCAATATGAAGTCAGGGACCGGACCATGGACTGCCGAAAGGATGGTCGTGTGTGCAGGTATTGGGGAATGAAGCAAGCGCTTCTTGCGAATTGTCATGACCTACTACGAGCCAACCGAATACGTCGACTGAGAAAGCGCTTCCCGGAGTGCAGAGAAGTCTTTCGTAAGTACGGGCATCACACCTTGCTCATCAACTGATGCTGGCTGAGAGGGTCGTTTGACGAGAAATGAGAGAAACCATCACTATGAGAGAGGGGCGTGAGAGAAGATGCGGCAAACAATCTCCTGTGCCATTGTAGTGCTCAATGAGGAACTTAACATGCGAGAATGTCTGGACTCGGCACGTTGGATGGATGAAATCATCGTGGTCGACGCCTTTAGTCAGGACCGTACAGTGGAGATCTGCCGAGAATTTACCCAACGAATCGTCCAACGTCCTTGGCGTGGATTCGGGGACCAGAAGAACTTTGCAATCGATCAGGCCAAGTCCGACTGGGTCTTTATCTTAGACGCGGACGAGCGAATAACTCCGGAACTCCGCGGTGAGATTGAGGCCGTGTTGTCTTCGTCGGAACCGGATGGTCCCGTGGCCTACTATCTGCCGCGGAAGAACTACCTTTACGGGAAATGGATCAGATGGGCAGGATACTATCCCGATACCCAATTGCGCCTGTTTCGCCGAGGAGCTGGACGGCTTGATGACGCTGAACCCCACAATAAGTTTATCTTCCAAGGCATGAGTGCACAATTGAGCGCGCCGCTCGATCATTACACGGAACGGACCATTGCGGATCATTTCCGCAAGTTCAACAACTTTACTACTCTGGCGGCTCAGGAACGGGCAAAAACCAAGCATTCGGTTCATTGGGTTGATCTGGTGTTTCGGCCGTTCTTCACGTTTTGGAAGTACTATGCCAGACGACAAGGCTTCCGCGAGGGCATGCACGGGCTCCTCATTTGCGCATTTGCCAGTATGTATACATTCGTCAAGTATGCAAAGTTGTGGGAGTCGCTACGCCAACGGCAGCAGTTGACGAACGGAAAAGGATGACTCAAGCCGTGAGAGTTGGTTTCGATGCAAACCCGATCTGCGGAGATCGCCGTGGGGTCGGCTGGTATGCCTACTATCTGCTCAAAGCGCTTCTTGAGTTGAAGGAAGATGTCGAATTCGTGGGGTATGTCAAACCTGGCTCGTGTCGGACTGGCTTGCTGGAGGAGTGGGAAACCGATTCTCGCCTGCGATGGGTCGAAGCGGGGCGACTCATGATGCGTTGGCGAGGTGCGCTAGATCGACTGGATCTCTACCATGGGACTAACTTCAAAATGCAGACGGTCGGGCGACATGGTGGCCTCGTCACGATCTACGATCTCTGGCTGGACAGGCATCCGGAATACTCCTCCAAGCTGTTCGGCCAGCAAGCCTCGTTCTACCGGACGAGACGAACGTCCAGACGGGCGCGCAAGGTGATCACGATCTCCGAATCCTCCGCGCGCGACATCGAATCGCTGTACGGGCTGCCGCGTGAGCACATCACCGTGATTCCTTGCGGGGTCTCGGATGACTTTCGGCCTGTCTTGGACACCATCGCCATGACGCAGCTACGGGGTCGTTTGGGACTCCCGACCACCCGGTATATCCTTTTTCTGGGCGGGGCGGATCCTCGCAAGAACCATCAGGCTCTCCTGAAAGCCTACGCTCGCCGATCGGTTCTCCTGAGGGACTATAGCCTCGTGTTGGTCGGCGAGCCGGTCCACCGGTTCGCCGACATGAGGCAAACGGCGCGGGCCTGTGGGCTTGAGGACCGGACAGTCTATGCTGGGAGACAGTCGGTGGCGGATCTCCGGCTGCTCTATTCGCATGCCGACCTGTTTGTGTTCCCATCGCTTTATGAAGGCTTCGGCATGCCGGTCTTGGAGGCCATGGCTTGTGGCGCCCCGGTGATCACGTCCAACGTCACGTCGCTCCCGGAAGTGGTAGGTGATGCTGCGATGCTCGTGAATCCGGAAGATCCGGAGGAATTGGCCGAAGCGATCCTCCGCGTGCTGGAGAATCAGACCTTGCGCGAGGGGCTCAGGGCAAAGGGGTTCGAGCGGGTGAAGCTGTTTACGTGGGAACGGGCCGCACGTCGGACGCTGGCGCTGTACCGAGAGCTCTGTGGAGAACCGCATCAAGTCAGGTATGTCCGTTAGGGCGGTTGTGTCCGTTAGCAGACTCAACTGACAATACGGACCCAACGAACCGAACTTCAATGAAGAACATCCTCGTCATCAAATTGCGCTACATCGGGGATGTGCTGCTAGCAACGCCGGTGCTGCGTACGTTGCGGGACCGGTTCCCGCATGCGCGCCTCACGATGGCGGTCAATGAGGGAACGGAAGATATCTTGAAATGGAATCCCGATCTTGATGAGGTGCTGGTGGTGGATCGAGGGGGACCGGTCCAGCAGGTCCGCTTTCTGCGCGAGATGCGCCGCCGCCGGTTCGACTGCGTCATTGATCTGACCGATGGCGACCGGTCGGCCATGCTGAGCCGGCTGAGCGGCGCGCCGGTTCGGATCGGATTCAACGAAGAACGCCGCTGGCGGGGGCTTCTGTATACGTCCGTCGCACAAACCAAGTCAGATGTGATCCATCGCATGGAACGTGACCTCGAAGCGGTTCGGATATTGGGTATTGAGCCGAAGGTCAGCCCGCTCGTGCTCCACACATCTCATCAAGACGAGGAGGATGCGACCCGATTACTTGGGGGAGCAGGAATGGGGGCTGACTCCCCCAATCCCTTGGTCATGTTGCATCCTGGAGCTCGGTACTGGTTTAAGGCCTGGCCGGCCGAACGATTTGCGACCTTGGCTGACCGCTTGACCGATG
>JAHWYE010000135.1 GCA_020028195.1 Nitrospirota bacterium | reverse complement strand
CGGACTCGACCGCAATCTTTTTCTCGACCAGCAGGTCTTGCATAGCGTTGGCAGCCCGATCCACCGCGATCTCAACGGCACGTTCCTCTTCCACCTCAAGAACCAAGTGAATCCCTCCCTGGAGGTCCAGCCCGAGTGTGATCCCCCTCGTCGGAAGCACTTGTTTCAGCCAGGCCGGAAGCGGCCGGTAGAGCGTGGGAAAGGTAGGGAGGAAAAATCCGATCGAAAGAACCAGCACCACACCAAGCAACATGAGGCGTCCGCTGAGTTTCTTCATCCTTGCCCCGACAGGTTCATATTCTGATGCATTCGCTAGTCCTCCTCATCAGTCCGGAGCCGCGCGATGTGGTCGCGCTGAATCTTCACCTTCGCGTTGTCGGCAATCTGCAGAGTGACCGAATCCTTTCCTAGATTAGTGACGGTGCCCCACAGCCCTGAGGATGTGATCACCTTGTCCCCCTTCTTCAACGCATCCATCATAGCCCGAAGCTTTTTCTGGCGCTTTTGTTGCGGCAGGATCAGCAGAAAATAAAAGATGATAAAGATCAGCACAAACGGCACAAGGGAAAGCAGCGTGTTTCCCCCACCGATCCCCCCCGAAGTTCCTTGCGCCCAGGCAATCGAGGCCAACAGGTTCATCCCTGCTTCTCCCACGACGATGGCTGTACCAGGCCCCCGTCAGACCTCTCGGCAGAGACATCCTCACAGACCATGTCCAGACTCTCACGCCGGGCATGAAATTCCGTCCGGAACGATGCGAAGGCCCCTTCCTCAATGGCCAACCGGATCCGCCGCATCAACTCCGCGAAATAGTGCAGGTTGTGCAACGTATTGAGGCGCGCGCCCAACATATCTCCGACCGTGAACAGGTGGTGCAGGTATGCGCGCGAGTGCCTGGCGCACACAGGACAACGACACTCGGGGTCAATCGGCTGCTCATCTCGTGCGTACCGCGCCTGTTTGATGAGGACCCGACCAAAGGACGTGAACAGCCAGCCGGTCCGTCCATGCCTGGTCGGCACGACGCAGTCGAACAGGTCGACGCCCCTCGCCACCCCCTCCACCAGATCCTCCGGCATACCGACCCCCATCAAGTAACGAGGGCTGGCGGTCGGAAGTTCTGGAACGACAGCCTCCAGCATGGCGCGCATGACCGCCTTCTCCTCCCCAACAGAAAGGCCACCTATCGCATAGCCATCAAAACCCACTGTGGCCAGGTCGCGCGCGGCCTGGACCCGAAGGTCAGCCTCCTGCCCGCCTTGCACGATCCCGAACAAAGCCTGGTCCGTCCGCCGGCGGGAGGACTGACAGCGTCGCGCCCAGCGGTTCGTTCGCAGCATCGCCTCCTGTACCCTCTCGCGTGAAGAAGGAAGCGAGACGCACTCGTCAAGCACCATGATGATGTCCGCCCCGAGCGCTTCCTGAATTTCCATCGCCCGCTCCGGTGTGATGTGGTGCAAGGAGCCATCCAGATGCGACTGAAACGTTACCCCATCATCCGTCACCTTGCGCAGCTTCGCCAAGCTGAAGACCTGGAACCCACCGCTGTCCGTCAGGATGGCACCGGGCCAGGAGGTAAAGGCATGAAGCCCCCCCATCGCGGCGATGACTTCATGGCCGGGACGCAAATAGAGGTGATAGGCGTTATTGAGGATGAGCCGAAACCCAAGTGCTTGCAAATCGCTTGTATCGATTCCCTTCACTGGACCGAGCGAGCCTACAGGCATAAAGGCCGGCGTCTCAATCTCCCCGTGCGCCGTGGTGAGCGTTCCCAGACGGGCCTGCCCCGCCAGATCGGTTTGCCGCACCGAAAATTCGAACATAGGTTGTCGCTCCGTTTGTGTCGCCGGTTACATCCGGTCCGGCGCAGAAATCCCCAGGAGATCCAAGCCGTTTCTGATCACCTGTTGAACTTCTCGCATCAACGCCAGCCTGGCAGCCGTGAGGCCCGGCGTGATCTCCTCTCGAGACCGGACGGGTGGAGCCCCCCCAACCTTCACAAACCCTTCAGCGTCGTTCGACTCGCCTTGGCTTATCAATGGCATGATCCGGTGCTTATAGTAAAAGGTGTGGAGGAGCGCGGCCAGCTCCTGCAGGTAAAAGGTCAGGCGGTGCGGCTCCAGCGCCGCTGCGCTCGCCTCGACCACCGAAGGGTATCGCGACAGGGTTCGGATCAACCCCAGCTCGTCCGGGTCCCTCAAATGGCCCAGCTCCGTCTCGCTAGGCTGAGGGACCGGGATCCCGCGCGACTCGGCAACCCGAAAGAGACTCGCTGCCCGTGCGTGCGCATATTGCACGTAATAGACCGGGTTCTCGGCCGATTGCTGCTTCGCCAGTTCCAGGTCGAAATCCAGAGGCGTATCGGAGCGTCGCATCAGAAAAAAGAACTTCGCCGCATCAGTTCCGACCTCATCAATCACCTCGCGCAGGCTCGTGAATTCACCGGCGCGCTTGGACATTTCAATTTTCCGGCCTCCCCTCATTAAATTCACCATCTGAACAAGAACAACCTTCAGACGGTCCTTCGGATGACCGTAGGCCTGGACGGCCGCTTGCATTCTTGGGATGTAGCCGTGGTGGTCCGCTCCCCAGACGTCAATCAGGAGGTCATAGCCGCGCAGGAGTTTGTCGCGATGGTAGGCAATATCCGAGGCGAGATAGGTGTATTCCCCTTCCCGTTTGCGGACCACCCGATCCTTCTCATCTCCAAACGCGGACGCACGGAACCACAGCGCGCCATCCTGTTCGAACAGCAGGTCCCGTTTCCCGAGCTCCTCCAAGACCTGTTCCACCGATCCGGATGACAACAGCGAGGCCTCGCTGAACCACGAATCAAACTCGATCCCGAATGACTGAAGATCCTGTCGGATCATGTCTAGGAGTTCATGCTGGGCCAGCTCCTGGCACCGTTGCTGACTCTGTTCGACCGGCAGGTCGAGTAGCGTCGAGCCGACACGATCCCGTACATGAGCAGCAACCGTTTCAATGTAGGAGCCTTGATATCCGTCCTCCGGAAATGGGACTACACGGCCATGCAGTTCCTGATAGCGTGCATGGACCGAGGCTCCCAGCAGCTTGATCTGACGCCCTGAATCGTTGATGTAGTACTCACTCACCACATCATGGCCGGTTGCCTTCAGCAGATTGGCAATGGCCTGGCCGACCGCAGCCCCACGACCATGACCGATATGCAACGGACCGGTGGGATTTGCACTCACATACTCCACTAGCACACGGCGCCCCTTGCCGAGATCCGTCCTCCCGTACGCGTGGCCCTGCTTCTCGATCTCGTTGAGGACTTTCAGCCAGAGTTCCCGTTTGACCGTCATATTCAAAAAACCAGGGGGAGCGATCTCGACCCGATCGAAGATCACTTCGGGCTGATCCATGTTATCCAGAATGATCTGGGCGACGTCGTGAGGTGATCGCTGTTCCAACGAGGCCAGAGTCATGGCGATGGTGGACGACAAGTCACCCCACTCAGGCCGCTTGGGGAGATCCAAGGTCACCAGGGGGAATGCCTTAGTTTTCAGTTGCCCCTTGCGCCTAGCCTTCTGCAGAGCGCCCTCCAGCGCACCCACGACCTTCTCTGTCACAATCTCTAGAGGCACGCAACGCTCCTAACCCTGCTTTCTGGCAATGAAAAAAGCAATTTGGCAATCTAGCACAACTGCTTTGACCTGACAAGGCAACCAGTCGTCTTGTCCTGAAGTCCACAGAGAACCGTTTCTTGTCGGGGAAACCTCCATTCATAGGCCTGGATGAGCCTCTCGACCGGAACCTGTAAGCAAGGTCGGGTCAGGCAGGCCCTGACTGCCTCCCATCCCTGGCATCGGCAATCTTCCCCAGTCAGAATCGTCACGTGGGAACCGCGTGGAGCCCAGCGTCGGGCATCAGTCGGCCCAAACAGCGCGACCGTGGGTAGATGAAGGGCGGCAGCCAGATGGGTCAGGCCCGAATCATGCCCGATAAAGAAGTCCGCATGCGCCAGAACCCCGGCGACCGAGAGGAGCTCCACCTGCTGAAGCACCGGTGGAGGTTTCTCGCAAGCCTCGCACAGGCTCGCAACCAAGGCGTCGTCTGCCGGTCCGCCCAGCACAAGGGGACAGGCCTCGTTGGCTTGGACCCATGCGACGACCCTCGCCAACAAGGCTGGAGCGCAACACTTGTGACGACTACCACTGCCGGGATGGATCGCGACGACCGGGCGCTCCCCAAGTATTCCCAACTCAGCCAGTCGAGCCTTGCCCGCCACAACCGCCTGGTCTGGAACGAGCAGCCTCCAGCCATAGTTCCCAGTCGGGACTACGTCCTGCACCGTTTCCATGACCCTATCTGTCTGATGAACTGCTTCACATGCAGACGAAAGAGGAGATCGCTGGATGATCTGTGGAACACCCAGCTCTTGGAGCACGGAGTACAGTCGGTGGCCCGGATCTGCCAGCCAGCAGACGGCCAGGTCACACCGAGCAAGCCAATCATGAAGCGGTGGACTGACCGACTCCGCTTCGGAGAAGAGAGAGGCCAAAGCATCCGATTCGAGCGCAAATATTGTCTCGACTTCGCCACAGGCCCGAAGCAGGGTTCCTACCTCCCCGCCTGTCACGATGCCAATCTCATGGTTTGGATTCTGTCCCCGCAATCCTCGGAGAGCTGGCAGAGAGAGGAGGACGTCCCCCAGAGCGCCAGGATGGATGACCAGCAGGGTACGTCGCATTGGGGTCAGGCCCTCCGACCGTCCTGCGGGCGTCGCCCCGCGGCGAGCTTGCGCGCGAACTCCAGATCTGCAGGGGTATTGACGTTCAGGAAGGACAGGAACTGAGGATCGATGCCACGGATCTCGTCCTCGGACACCAGCCGTGCCGACAGGCCCGACGCCTGGCAGAGGTCCTGAACTTTCAGGTTGTGAGCCGCAGCCATGCGCTCGAGGTCCGGCAGACAGGCTTTGGAGTAAATGGCATGCATGGGTTGTAACCCGCTGGCCAGTTGCGCCATCACAATATCCGAATGCTGATCGAGCCCGATCATCCACTTGATGGCCGCAGGATCAAGAAATGGCATGTCGCACCCGGCGGCAAACACGCGCGGCTGCCCGGCAAAGGACAGCCCTGTGTAGAGTCCGCCAAGAGCCGCGCAGTTTGGGATCAGATCGGTGACCACTCGATGGCGCAGACCTGAAAGCTGCGGGGCAGGCTCGGCGACCACCACGATCACTTCAGAAAACAGCGCCTCCAAGACGGCAAGCGCCCGTTCGAGCAGGGTGCGTCCCTCCAACTCGAGAAACCGCTTGTCTTGGCCCATTCGTCGGCTCTTGCCACCGGCCAACAACACTCCAGT
>JAHWYE010000134.1 GCA_020028195.1 Nitrospirota bacterium | reverse complement strand
GGCGCAGCCACACCAGCGACTCGTCGTGGAGGTCCCCCACCTGTATCCGGTTGCCCCAGGGATCGTGGAAGTCGCACCGGAAGGGAGGATGCAGCTTCAGCTTGTATTTCTTGACGAGCTTCCGCCGGATTTCCTTGATCTGCTTCTCGTCCCGCACGATCAAGCCGAAGTGCTTCACGCGGTCCGGCTGGAGCTTCTTCACCTCGAAGATGGCCATAAACTGATGCTCGCCGAGCTTGCACCACGCCGCGCCCTCGCCGCCCCGGAGCATCTTCAGGCCGAAAACGTCCGAGTAGAACTTGACGGCCTTCCTGGCGTCGGTCACCTCGATTACCACGTGGCTGCTGCCATAGACTTGAACCGCCATCGCCCGCTCCTTGTTACTGGGTTTCCCACATGAGGATTTCGGTCCCTGTCGCCTCATCACCTGCCAACCGCCGTGACCCTGCGGCGGTAAGCCGGACTGCATCGCCGGTCTTCAACGCGGAGGCGAGGCGGATCGCGAACCAGTGCACCAGACCCGTCATAGCGTTTTCATGTCGATGACAAAGCGATACCGCACATCGCCTTTGAGCGTCCGCTCGTACGCCTCATTGACTTGCTGAATCGGAATCACTTCGACATCCGACGTAATGTTGTGTTCCGCGCAGTAATCCAGCATCTCCTGCGTCTCGCGAATACCGCCGACGCCCGAGCCCGTCAGTTTTCTTCGCTTGAGGATGAGCGAGAACGCCTGGACCTCCAAGGGCCTGGCTGGAACCCCAACCATCGCCATCACCCCATCCCTACGCAAGAGATTCAGGTACGCATTGACATCATGTGGCGCGGAGACCGCGTCGAGGATGAAATCAAACCGGTTGGCGAGGGCGTCGAGATTCTTTGGGTCCAGCGACACGACAAAGTCATGCGCGCCAAGACGATGCGCATCCTGTTCTTTTCTTTTAGACGTGCTGAATACGGTAACCTCCGTGCCCATTGAAGCAGCCAGCTTGACCGCCATGTGGCCCAATCCGCCCAACCCGACGATCCCGACTCGCTGGCCCGGGCCGACGTTGAAATGCCGGAGCGGCGAGTACGTGGTGATGCCGGCGCAGAGAAGGGGAGCGACGTTCGCAAGCGGGAGCTTCGGGGAGATCTTGAGCGTGTAATGCTCATCCACGACGATTTGAGAGGAGTACCCGCCGTACGTCGGAGTCTTCTCGTCTTGCTCGGTTCCGTTGTACGTCCAGGCGATGTGTCTCGCACAGTATTGCTCCAGGCCTTCCTTGCAGCTCTCGCAGACACGACAGGAATCCACTATTGTGCCGACGCCGGCGACCTCGCCGACTTTGAATCGCTTCACCTGGGATCCGACGCGTGCCACGCGCCCGACAATTTCATGCCCTGGGACCATCGGATAAATCGCGCCACCCCACTCGTCCCGTGCCTGATGAATGTCAGAGTGACAGATGCCGCAGTAGAGAATTTCGATGAGCACATCGTGTGGACCCGGTTCGCGCCGCTCAAAGTTGAACGGCTCGAGCCCAGAGGTCGGGCCTTTAGTTGCGTATCCGCGTGTCGGTAACATGGTTCTTGACCTCCTCCTAATCAGCCACAACGCTCATGTTGTGACGAAGGTTCCCTGGCGGAGTTCCAGCAGCGTCTGCTGGATCTCTTCTTCTGTATTCATCACGAATGGACCATACCGCGCAATTGGCTCGTGCAACGGCTTCCCGGAAACGAGCAGAAAGCGAACCGGCGTCGCACCCGTGACCACCTTCACATAATCGCCGTCACCCAATATGATGAGCCGTGGAGAGGAAATCTTTGTTCCGTCGTCTTTGTCATCGTCAACATACGTCGCCTCGCCCTCGAACACATAGGCAAATGCCGTGTGTCCTCGGTGGATCGGCTGGATGAATGAGGCATGAGCTGGCACGAACACATCCAGGTAGATCGGATTGGCCGCAATGCCGGTCACCGGACCGCTGACCCCATCAACACTTCCAGTAATCACCCGGATTCTTGCCCCGTCTTCTTTTTTGATTTCAGGGATCTTGTCTGACCGGATTTCCTGGTAGCGCGGCTTGGTCATCTTGAGCTTCGCCGGCAGATTAACCCAGAGTTGGAATCCGGCAATTCCCTCAGGACGCACCTGCGGCATCTCCTCGTGCATGATGCCGCGTCCGGCCGTCATCCACTGCACGTCCCCGGCCCCGATGCTTCCGGAATTGCCGAGAGTATCCTTGTGATGTACTTCTCCCCATAGCACGTAGGTCACCGTTTCAATCCCGCGATGGGGATGCAGGGGGAATCCAGCCTTATAATCACGTGGATCGCTGGACGCAAAGTGATCCAGCAACAGGAAGGGATCCAGATAGTCCAGCCGTTCTGTCCCAATACTTCGTTTGAGTCGGACTCCCGCACCTTCGGTGACCGGCTCCGGCTCAATGATCTTTTCGATTCGTCGAGGCGACGACCTCATGACACCCTCCTTTCTCTCGATCAAAAACGCGGCCGCTTGTAAGGAGCGTCCCGGCCTCACGATAAGGAAATCTGTCTCTCTTTCGTCTCCACCATGCTCACATGTCGTGCCACTACCAACTGCGCGTTTCTCCATGCTTCAAGACCCACACCTTGGTGAGATCAAGCCCAAGTCGCTTGGCCTCAGCTTCCAACCGCTGGGGCGGCTCCTCAATCGGTTCTTCCGTTAGGTCAAACGTGCCCCAATGTATGGCCACAAAACGTTGCCCTTGAATGTCATCAAGGAGCTGTAAGGATTCTTCAGGCGTAAGATGTGTCATTTTCATCATTACACGTGGAAGATAGGCCCCGATCGGAATCGCTGCTAGGTCGAAAGGACCCAGGCGTTTGCCAATCTCTTTGAAGACAGGATAGTAGCCTGTGTCTCCAGCGAAGAAGATCCGCTTCGTGGCTCCTGCCACGGCCCACGCGCTCCAGAGCCGCTGGTTCCGATCCCAAAGGCTACGACCTGAGAAATGCTGAGCAGGCAGACAGGTCACTGTGAGGCCCTTCACCCGTCGGCTCTCCCACCAATCCAACTCCTCCACCTCCGTGATTCCAATATCTGCAAACCACGCCTTTAATCCGAGAGGAACGAGGAATATCGGGTGGTGCAATTGAGCGAGGCGCCGAACTGTTTCCACATCGAGATGATCATAGTGATCATGAGAGATAAGGACCAGATCAATGGGCGGGAGATTTTCAAATGGCACCCCGGGAGGCATCAGACGCTTTGGCCCGGCAAAGGCCACGGGACTGGCGCGATCAGACCAGTGTGGATCAGTCAGGATGTTGACGCCATCGAGTTGAATGAGGAGGGTGGAATGCCCGACCCACGTGACTGTGGTCGCCGTTCGATTGTTCTTGAATGCGGTGCCATCGTTCTCGACACTGGGTAGGTTAACGGATCGTGGATGAACCGTGGTTGCCCATAACCGAGGCCCGATGAACTTCATACGCTCCCATGGGCTTGGCGGAGCAAACGCCGGATTGGTGTTTCGGAAACCGTTCTTCAGGACGTGCTTTTGAGCGTCAGGCAGCGGATCGGCCGCTTCAGCATAACCGACCGGGAGGCTGAGGACCAGTGCCAGGGAAAGCAGAGCCACTGCTGACTGACGGATCTTCATTCCCCTGCCATCACGCGCTTCAGCATGGGACATTGTCCCATTGGCTTAGAATGGCCAGCTTCGTTGCAACTCGTTGTACAAGCCCATGATCACTTGCGGGCTCTTTTCTGGTTCAGAGACGTTTCTCTTCCAAGTCGTACACATCGAACCAGTGGTACACCACGCGGTGGCGCGGGACGGAGGAAGCAATGTAGTCCTCCATGTATTCCTGCAGTTCGGGGGACAGATCGCTCAAGCGCAGGTCGCGTTCCTTATTGTTCCAGACGACAATGTCAGCACGGGAACGTTTCTTGGCGTGCTCACCAATCCACATGGCGACCTCGTCGTCGGTCGCGCCGGTGGCGACCAACGCCTTGTAGGCATTGTAGTCAATCTCGGCGAATTTCAGCCACCGCTGATCGAGCGGACAGTTGGAGTGGTATTCGCCCTGCCAGCCTACGAGGACGGCGCGGCATTTGTCCACCGCGCGAGCCGCCAGCACATAGCCTGCCAGCGTGTCACGCGGGCTGCGCGGGTATTCCTTGCCGTTCCGCAGATCGCGGGCCAGCAGCTTAACTTTTTCGAGGTTTTCCTTCATGGGTTTCTCCTTTTCACCGTTCCTTCAAGGACGAACAGCCTCATTCCAGACACGGCCCAAGGCAATTAAGTGGAAAATGATAAGGAGGGGAACAAAGAAAGTCGGAATCAGACTCAGCGGGAACGTGCCCATAATCTGAGTTGTGATCTCTCCGGCCAAGACGCCTAACGGGCTGGCTGATGCAAGAATGCCCAGGCTGACAGCCATCACCAGATCGAGCATCCCTAGTACGTTCCACGAAATGAAGATCTTTTTCGGGAACCTATTCTTGGACGAAATGGCCCAGGCTACTAAAGGCGCGGTTACTCCGATCGCTATGTCTCCCCATCCCGCAGGAAGGGCAAAGACCCCCGGCAGGAGGCCCTGACCATGAAGGATCAGGAACACAACGCCTCCTACTCTCCAAGTTTGAGCTAGGGTGAGGAGGCGAAGGTTTGCCGCCAGAACGAATCGCCGGAACTCGGTCCATGTCAGATAGCAGATTGCGTAGGCGACCACCGGCAGAGCCGCCGCTGCTCCCAACGGGATCGGGAGACGCTGCTTGCTGTCAAAGACTCCGAGCACCGATCCGCCAAGTGCCAGCAAGAACCACAAAGAAATAATCGCGACCGTCAATGTTTTGACGCGGTCATCCGGCTTGGCCCGAGGCAATAGATGGACAGAATAAGGTGACAACCCACTGTTCCTTTCCCTTGCCGGTTGCATGGAGCGTCACGCGGCCATGACGCCGCCATCAACGGTCAGGATGCTGCCGGTCGTCCAACGCGACTCATCAGACGCGAAATAGACGGCGGCCTCCGCGATCTCCTCCGGCTGTCCCAGCCGACCCATCGGATGTATCCCTTCGAACCAGGCCTTGGTCTTTGGATCCTCCAGTACGCCTGCGGCGCCCGGGGTGACGACCCCGGCTGGGCAGATGCAGTTGCACCGGATGTTCTGTTTCGCGTAGTGCACCGCCACCGTCTTGGTGAGCATGATGACGCCCGCCTTGGCCGCTTGGTAGGCATGGGCCTCAAAGCCGGGGATGGCCTTGAGCCCGCCGACCGTGGAAATATTCAGGATCGAGCCGCCTCCCTGCTGCAGCAGCTGGGGAATTGCCGCGCGAATGAAGCGGAACGTGCCCTTCATGAACACGTCAAAGGTCT
>JAHWYE010000133.1 GCA_020028195.1 Nitrospirota bacterium | reverse complement strand
CTTTCGCCCAGCACTTCGATGACCCGTTCCAGCCTCATCGCACGCGATGCCTTGACCAACGTCACATCCCCATCGCGAACGATCGCTTTTGCCGTCGCGGCAGCCGCCGCCGCGTCCGTCGTTTCGATGACATGATCCGGGGCCATTCCAGCCGCGCGTGCCCCTTCCGCGAATTCATGCCCCAAGACTCCACAGGCAATGAGGACCGAGACCCCACGTCGAGCGAGATAGGTTCCGACTTCTCGATGGAGCGCCACCGTGTCCGGCCCCAGCTCCAGCATATCGCCCAACACCGCAACCGTGCGTGTTCCGGCGCCGAGCTCGACGAGCAACTCAATCGCGGCCTTCATCGAGGCCGGGTTGGCGTTATAACAGTCATTGATCACCCTGACGCCCCCCCAGAGGCTTACTTGTGAACGCATCGCCGCCGGTCGGAAGCGGGCCAACCCTTTAGCGATCATCGTGCCAGTCGTGCCGAGGAGATGTCCGACGGCCGCCGCAGCCAAGGCATTGGATAGGTTGTGAGCCCCATAGGCTTGCAGGACAACCACCGGATGGCGCGTCCGGCCGGAAAGGATCAGCCGAAAGGTCATGCCTCGCCGCTGGTCTGACACCACCTCCGTGGCTCGAACCTGAGCTCTCGAGGAAAGCCCGAACGAGAGCATACGGCAGCGGGCTCGCGACGCGAGATACTCGAAATAGGCATCATCGGCGTTCAGCACGACCGCGCCGTCGGGCGGCATCAGGTTCAGCAACTCCGCCTTGGCCTGAGCAGAGGCCTCCATGCTGCCAAAGAACTCGAGGTGGTCCGGGCCGATGTTCGTAATGAGTCCAATGGTCGGACGGGTGGTCTCGCACAGACGGGTCGTCTGCCCCTTTTGATCAACGCCCATCTCCACCACTGCCGCCTCGTGACGCGCAGTCAACCGGAGCAGCGTCTGAGGAACTCCGATGCGGTTGTTCAGATTGCCTTCCGTTTTCAGGACGGTCCAGCGTTGCGCCAGCACAGCGGCCACCATCTCCTTTGTGGTCGTTTTGCCGTTGCTGCCTGTGATCGCGACCACCGGTATCCGAAAGCGGCGCCTGTGGTGAGCAGCTAACTGTTGATAGGCCAGGAGCGGGTCCGGCACCCCCAAGAGGGTCACCTTGGCTGCCCCCTCGGGACGCGGCGCAAACCTGTACCGTTCCTGGACGATGGCCCCCACTGCTCCCCGCTGCAAAGCGGTATCCACAAACTCATGGCCGTCAAAGCGCTCCCCCTTGATCGCGACGAACAGATCTCCGGAGCGAACCTCACGTGAATCCGTGCACAGACGACCGATCTTGCCCTTCAACTTGCGAGAATCCTGGCCTGACAAGACTCTGGCACTGGTGATTTCTAGCACCTCTTCGACAGTGAACAGCGCCATGTCGTATTCAACCTCATAGCTTGCTGGGAATAGTTGCCGGCAGGGCAGCATCATCCCTGTAACTTTTCAATGGCGGCCTTGGCTTCTTCGCGATCGTCAAAATGCAGGCGATTGTCGCCGATGATCTGATAGTCTTCGTGCCCCTTGCCCGCGATCAGGACCATGTCGCCCCGCTTCGCCTCACGGATCGCCGTTTGGATGGCGCGACGTCGATCGGCAATCACCTCGTACCGGACCCTTGCCCGTTCGCTCGGATCAAGAGCCTCCAGAACTCCCGCTTCCACCTCGCGCAGGATAGCCATGGGATCCTCGCTCCGCGGGTTGTCGGAGGTCAGGATCACCAGATCGCTCTGTCGCGCCGCCGCACGGCCCATCTTGGGTCGCTTGCCTCGGTCACGGTCCCCTCCGCAGCCGAACACCGTGATGATGCGGCCGGTCTTCAGCGCCTGCGCGGTGTCCAACAGATGGACAAGTGCATCTTCCGTGTGGGCATAATCGACCACGACGGTGAAATCTTGCCCGGCCTCGACCCGCTCGAATCGTCCGGGAACATTCACAACCGAATGGATGCCTTCGCGGATGACGTCCGCTGACAGCCCCTCCTGCAGCCCGACGCCAATGGCGGCCAGGATGTTGTAGACATTGTGTTCGCCCACCAATCGGCTCTCCACCAAAAATCTCCCGGCTGGGGTGACGGCAGTGAACCTCGTCCCGCCGAGCGAGAGGCGCACATCCTCAGCTCGGATATCCGACCGACTCCGAATGGAATAGGTCCAGAAGGGAACAGGGCTGGCCTCGCATACTCGTCCACCCCGAGGATCATCCGCATTGATAATGGCGCGTTTCGGGCGAGGCTTGTTCCCGGCGGGCCTCAAGCTCGTGAACAGGGACAATTTTGCCCTGAAGTAATCCTCCATGTCGGAATGGAAATCGAGGTGATCCTGAGTCAGGTTCGTATAGATGGCCGTGTCGAATTCGCAGCCGGCGACGCGATCCATGGCAAGCGCGTGTGAGGACACTTCCATCACCGCGGTATCCAGGCCGGCAGACACCATACGGGCCAACAGGGCCTGAAGCTCGCTTGCGCCGGGCGTCGTATGGGACGCATTGAGTCGTTCCGACCCGATCTGATAGGCCACCGTTCCGATAACACCCACCCGTCGGCCGGCCGCCTCAAGCGCCGCCTTACACAAATAGGTCACCGTGGTCTTTCCGTTTGTCCCCGTCACACCGATCATCGCGAGCCGGAAAGAAGGATCGTGATGAAGCCGACTGGCCAGCAGCCCCAGCGCCCGCCGGGAATCCTTCACCCGAATCATCGGGACCGAGGGGATAAACCCTGGTTCGGTCCCACCAGCTGAGGGCACTCCCACCTGCATCACAACAGCTGATGCGCCAGCTTGCACCGCCTGGCGAACGTAGGCATGGCCATCCACCCTCCCCCCTTTGACCGCCACGAACAGACTGCCCGGTTTTACGAGGCGGGAGTCATCGGTGACGTCGGTGACTGCCACATGCAGATTTCCCTGTTGCTCAATCACATCCAGTTGACTTTCCAGCGGAACAATCAGCTCACCAACAGTCATGGGACGGTATTGCAACCCTACGGTCGCGCCATTTCTGAGCTGGTCGTCATGGCCAGTTTGACCGGCTCCTGCGAAGAAATCCCGAGATGTTGCAGCGCTTGCTCAGCCACTCGCCGAAACACCGGTGCAGCGACAACCCCTCCCCAGGCTTCGGTCTGCGGCTCGTCAATCACGACTACGATAGCCAACCGTGGGTCCTCCGCAGGGACATAGCCGACGAACGATCCCACGGAGAGATGGGAGGAATAGGCCCCTGTCTTAGGATCGATCTTCTGGGCTGTGCCCGTCTTTCCGGCGACTCGATAGCCTGGGACCGCCGCTTTGCTGCCCGTCCCATGTGTCACCACACCCTCCAGGATCTTGCTGAGGGTGTGCACCGTCTCCGGCGAAATCGGCTGTCGTCGGACCTGCGGGCTGACTTGAACAACCACCCGGCCCTTCTCATCACGTATTTCCGAGACCGTATAGGGCTTCATCAGCCAGCCCCCGTTGGCGATGGCAGCTACCGCAGTGACGAGCTGCAACGCTGTCACACCGATCTCCTGTCCCATGGCGATCGAAGCAAGCGACCGCCGTTCCCAGTTTCGCGGTTCTTTGATTAGACCAGTCACCTCCCCTGGCAAGTCGATTTCAGTCCGTTCCCCGAAGCCAAATGCTCTGAGCCAGCGGTACAGGCGCTCCGCTCCGAGAGCCGTGGCCGTCTTGACCGACCCGATATTGCTGGACCGTTGGATCACCTGGGCGAAGGTCATCCAGCCCAACCTGTCATGATCGTGAATAACGGTGTGGGCCACCACCATCCGGCCGTTTTCCCCATAGACCAAGGTCTCAGGCTCCATGACCTTTTCCTCAAGTGCGGCCGCCGCCACGAAGATTTTCATGGTCGAGCCTGGTTCATAGGTGTCGGTCAAGGCACGGTTGCGCCACCGATCGGCGGAAATTGCCTGGACGGTATTCGGGTCAAACCGGGGATTCACCGCCATCGCGAGGATGGCCCCGGTCCGAGGTTCCATCACGATCACGATCCCGCCTTTTGCCCGAGTGGCCGTGACTGCCTCCTCCAGCTCCTTCTCCGCTATGTACTGAATGACCTCGTCGATCGTCAGGATCACGTTGTGGCCTGGCGAGGGGACCTGCTCATGCAGCCCCTTGGGGAAGACCGTGCGACCCAGCGCATCACGCTGCAACACGACCATCTGCTTCTCTCCACGGAGAGAGGGATCGTACCGGCGCTCGATACCCTCGAGCCCCTGGCTGTCCATTCCTGCGAATCCGAGCACATGAGAGAGCAAGGGTCCCTTGGGATAAAAGCGTTGCCCCTCCATGACCACGCCGATGCCCTCTAAGGGCATGCGCTCCAGCCTTCGCCCCTGTTCAGGGTCCAGTTTCCGCGCAATCCACACGAAACTCCGTTCCTGTTTCAGTTTTTTCTCAATCTCGCCGGCCCTGACACGGAGGACAGGGGAAAGATCTCGCGCCACACCCGAAGGATCATCGAGTGAAGCCGGTACGCCAAACACGGAGGGTACATCCATGTTAATGGCCAAGACCTTCCCGTGGCGGTCGTAGATTGATCCCCGAGGCCCCTGTACGGACACAGCCTTCCGGTGCTGCCGATCCGCCTTTACCGTCAGCTCGGCTGCCTGCAGAATCTGCAGGTTGAAGAGCCGGAAGAGGATCAGGGCAAAGCCCGAGAGCAAGACCAGCGCAGCAACCATACGGCGACCACGATACGAAGCAGCCGCCATCACGGCACCTTCCCCACCGACTCGTTCCTGGCCAGCTTCACGTCCGGCATGGCCGGCTCCCCATGAGCGGGTGCCTCAGGCTTCACGTTGACGAGGATCACTTGCCCCCGCTGGGGTGGAACCAACCCTAGCTTCTCGGTCGCTACCCGCGCGATCCGTTCCGGCGAGGTCAGCGCCGAGAGCTTCACCTGCAACTCATCGCGCTCACGCTCAAGCGCCACCTTCTTGACCTTGAGTCGCTCGATCTGGTATCCGACCCGCACGATCTCGACCCGTTCCCACACATAGAGCAGCAACAAGGCCATGGCAGCTACGACGGTCAAGGTTTTCATGAATGCCTCGCTCCTGGAAGACGCTCAGCCACGCGAAGCTTTGCGCTGCGGGCGCGTGGGTTCTCACGTCGTTCCCTTTCCGAAGGGGTTTGCGGTTTTTTGGTCAGTCTTAACAGGCAGGGATCAGGGCCTTGCGAGAGCGCTCGAAACGTCTGTTTGACAATGCGGTCCTCGAGAGAATGAAACGAGATGACACAGAGCCGGCCCCCGGGTGTCAGCACATCAGCTGCATCGTGAAGCGCATGTTCCAGCATCTCAAGCTCGCGATTGACAGCGATCCG
>JAHWYE010000016.1 GCA_020028195.1 Nitrospirota bacterium | reverse complement strand
GAACCCCATCTCATGTTTCTTCCCAAGCCCTTCACCCTGGTGGCGTTGGTCAACACAGTCCGTAAGCTCCTGAATGGCTCTGGTTAGCCAATACCCTTTCCACCTTGCGCCACATTCCGCGCTCTCCCACGGAGGCGCCTCGATACCTCCGGGCGTCATCCCGATCACGCGCGGCGGCGCAGGGCAATAAACGAACGAGAAGAGGAGCAGATATGTTCATACTAGGAACACTGATCTCACTGATTGTTATCGGGTCAACGCTTGCTTTGATTAGGGGCGCGCCCTTGCCTCAAGTCATATTCGGGCTGACGATCATCGGGATGCTCATGGCGCTGGCTGGCCTTTACCTCGCCTGGGCGGCTTGGGTCGATAGGCAAGAGAAGCGCGAACCGTAAGCGTCCCACACGCCGTCGAGCACTTGGGCCATCTGATCACCTGGAGCCCCCCACCTCGCTCCCCGCGTCACGTTGTCGCGACCGTATTGAGATATTCGAGGAGTCGAATCTGCTCCGGTGGCTGAAGTGTCAGGAAGCACACGCCAAACCGTTCTTCCGCTGACCAGCGCACTTCAGCGCCCTCAATGACAATCGGCGACGGGTCATGCGGGAGGTACAGCCAGAGGCAGAGGTAATTTCCAGGCTCCACCCGAGTGTCGCTGACGATGAGACAGCCGTTGACCGACAGGTCTTGAATCATGCCTGCCCCTCCTCGATCCCCGTTGAACAAGACAGGGAGTTCGACGGGATAGCGCGGTACCAGGCGTACAATCACCATGGACCTACAGTTGCATTACTTCCCCTTCAGCAGAATCCCCTCTGGCGGCTCCGTCCGCTTCTCCCTGCCCTGCGTGAGCCACTCCTGCATGGCAGACTCGGTCAGCCGATCAACCGGACTCACTTGCGCCGATTGATTCGGGTTCTACTCAAGGGCCTGAACCACTCTGGACAGCCGCTCATGCTCCGATGTGGCGAACGTGACGAATTCGAGACCAAACTGCTGGCCGCGCACCCAGCGGACGACCGCTTGCTCGACGCAGATGGGCGACGTCTCCTCCGGGACTTCGATCAGTAACCTCAAGGGCATTCCGATGGAGACGGGGCTGGTACTGCGAATGCGGCAGCCATGGGGCGAGATGTCCATCACCGTGCCGACTGCGTCAGGATGCCCCGGATTGGAGAGTACGCTCCGAAACTGAACGGGCAGGCGAAGGTGTCGGCGGAGGTTCATGAAGACCTCAGTCACCGGCCTGCTAGTTCCAAGGCCCGAAGAATTCTTTCCCTCGATTGGGGATCGAAGTCCTGCCCATAAAACCGGAGGAAGAGCGCTCGTCGCAGCGCTTCCGGGGAAGCCTGCGGGTCTTTCTCCAGGATTGAGGCCCTGACCAACGCTTGCGCGGTGGCATGCATGGAACATCCCATCTTGAGCCGCTCCACTCCAGAGCGTTGAAGGAGCATGACCCGGTACCGCTGCTCCATTTCGGGTGATGTGTCTCTCATTGACAGACCTCCCGGTAGAGTGGCTCGAGGCCCAACCGACTCGCCCAGAGGACCAGGTAGTCCTTGTCGAGTCCTTGAACCGACCTCAGCAGGTTTCGGACATCGTCCAGATGGAGCGGGGATCGGCTGTCCCTTGCCCATTCGAGTTTGGACAAGATCAAATCTTCCGGCGCCACGATAAAGAATTCATGGCTCTCCATGGACACTGGTCGTCTCCGTGAGAATTCCTCCCGTCTGTACTCGCTCTCTTTCTTCACCACAAAGTCTACCTTGATCACAAAGGCATTCTGAATGATATTGAACATCGCCTTCTCTCTGATTGCCCGCTGGACCATCTCTCGATCGACATAGAAATCACCTTGAAAGAGCCCAACGACTCGATCAACATCCACTTCGGATAATTCCACCACAACGTCGATATCGCGGGTCATGCGCGGGACCGCGTAAAAGTTGGCGGCCATGGAGCCTGTGACCATGTATCGGATCTGCGCACGGCCCAGTCGCTGCGTCACTGTTTTTAGAACTTCAAGCTCTTCACTCATCGCAGCACATCTCTGCCTTACATCCCTGATGGGCAGTTTTCTACTTGGTTCTCGCCGCAGAGGGATACGCTTTTCCTTGCGGGAAATCAACCGGCGACTGAGGACGAAATGGATGTATGCCGGCAAGATTGGGGGAGGAAGAGTTGCGCCACGACCACGCACTCCAGCCCGAATGGGAGATACCCCGCGTAGCCGAGCAGCGGCATCTCAAAAATCTGAAACCGATGCACGAACGGCACAGCGTATTCCCAATGCGCGAGGCTCTTGAAGTTCCACAGCTCCCAGAAAAATCCGCAGACCAGCGCCGCAAGCGCCGGCAGCCAGATGGGTCGCCAGTCCCCGCGCGCGAGGCAGGAGAACACGGTGTCCTCGCCCGACACTGCCTGCAGCGACGTAATAATCAACAGGGGCGAGACCCACAGCAGAGTGGACAGGTAATCAGGCCAGATGCCAATCCCCGTGAGTCCCACGCCTGCCAGCACGAGCACGATCCAGCCAACAAGGGTTGGCTGCCTGACCTGCATCGGCCACCACTGGTCCAGCCCCGCGCTCAACCGTGGATAGGTGGCGAGCCAGTCCCTGGTGCTGAGCACGGCCGGGAGCACCGTGGAAAAGGGCAGCGTCGCGTACCAGAAATATTCCGTTGGGGTGAACTCCCTGGCCCCGACGTAGTACCAGTTCTGGACGAAGCGGTTCAGATATTCAAAGAACCACCAGAACGCGGCGCTGAGCAGAAACATCAGGAGAAAGGAGCGAGGTCGGTCCCGCATCATGCACGAGCCGGTGCGCCGATAGGCGAGCGCATTCATCACCAGGATATAGCCCACCCAGAGCGGCGTGAAGGTATGTGACTGCAGGTCTCCGAGCCACGGGAAGCGATTCCATGCCAGTACCCAATCCAGACCAGTGATGCCCAGCCCGAGCCAGCCCCACCAGGGCAGGGACGTGACGGGTGAGGGGCCAGGGGTAAGGCGTGAGGTGACCACACGGATCACCAACGGAGCGACAGTGCCAATGATGAAGACAGTGAAGGCGAGGAACACCGGCCAGGAAAATGGCGCATGCTCCACATACCGAGTGACCGGCGGAAATTCTAAGTAGCGCGCCAGCGGCTTCCCGGCCAGCATGACGCCAAGCAGCGGTAATCCAACGAGCAGGAAGGCGATGAATGGAACTTTGAAGCGGATCTGCTTCAATGGCTAGATTTGAGTTCGGGCAGGTATTCTCCCGAGCGCCAGTTCGGGGCTGATCACGAATTCACAGAGACTTTCAGGAGGGCATCCGCTGCTGGTGGTGGTGGTTCAAAGCTCTGTTCATGCAACTTTGGCGGACAGCCCGGCCCGGAGATACTTGTCCACGCCGGCGGCCATCTTGCGGCCTTCGGCGATGGCCCACACGATGAGCGACGCGCCACGCTTGGTATCCCCGCCGGCAAAGATGCCTTCCACGCTGGTCATGCAGTTCTCGCCCACGGCCACGTTCCCCCGCTGGTCGTACTTCACGCCAAAGCTGTCGAGGAGCCCGTTCTTCACGGGACCGGTAAAGCCCATCGCGAGCAACACCAGATCCGCGTCCAGCTCGAGGTCGGTGCCGGGCATGGGCGTGAACTTCCCGTTCTCGAAGGCCACGCGGTATGCGTGGAGCTTGGTGACGCGGCCATCGCGGCCGGTGAACTTGGTCGTTGAGATACTCCACTGGCGGTCGCAGCCTTCTTCGTGCGCGTGCGAGGAGCGAAGCTGCATCGGCCACAGAGGCCAGGGGGTCGAGTCCGCTCGCTGAGGCGGAGGCTCAGGGAGCAGTTCGAACTGATGCACTTCTGTGCAGCCCTGCCGGTGCGTGGTTCCCAGACAGTCGGACCCGGTATCGCCACCGCCGATGATGACGACACGCTTCCCCTTGGCCGTGATCGGCTCGTCCAGGATCGCATCCCCGGCGTTGCGCTTGTTCTGCTGGGTCAAATAGTCCATCGCCAGGTGGATACCCTTCAGCTCTCGTCCCGGGACCGGTAGCTCGCGGGCCTGCTCCGCACCGAGCGCGAGGCAGACCGCGTCGTACTGGCGGCGCAATTCATCCCCGCTGATATCCACGCCGACGTGGGTGCCGGTTTTGAACTGCACGCCCTCGGCTTTCATCTGCTCCAACCGCCGGTCAATGACCCATTTCTCCATCTTGAAGTCGGGAATGCCGTAGCGGAGCAATCCCCCGATCCGATCCGCCTTCTCAAACAGGGTCACGCTGTGGCCCGCGCGCGCCAGTTGCTGCGCAGCGGTGAGGCCCGCCGGTCCGGACCCGACGACCGCCACCGTCTTACCGGTTCGCAAGACCGGGAGAATCGGCTGGACCCATCCTTCGTCAAACCCCTTGTCGATGATGTTCCACTCGATGACGCGAATGGAAACCGGGTCACTGTTAATCCCGAGGACGCAGGACGACTCGCAGGGGGCCGGACAGAGGCGTCCGGTAAACTCGGGGAAATTGTTCGTCGTGTGCAGCGCCTTGAGGGCATCCTGCCAGCGTCCGCGATGAACCAGATCGTTCCATTCTGGGATGAGGTTCACCACCGGACAGCCGTTATGGCTCTGGCAGAAGGGCACCCCGCAGTCCATGCAGCGCGCTCCCTGGGCCTTGAGCTTGTCTTCTGAGAAGGGCTCGTAAAATTCCTTCCAGTCCTGGACGCGCAGTTCGACCGGCCGGCGCTTGGGGCCCTCCCGGGCGTATTTCATGAATCCTTTTGGATCAGCCATGCGTGGATCGCTTTCCTTCGGGCTTCTTCTTCTGCCTTTACCCCTTACGCCTCACCCTTCACGTCTCACGGCTCTTAATGCGTGACCAACTCCTTTTCATGCTTCTGCGCCTTCTCCTTCGCCGCCGCCGCCTTCCGCTCGGCCAGGACCCGCTTGTAGTCCACCGGCATGATCTTCACGAACTTCGGTAGCATCGTCTCCCAGGCATCCAGGACCAGCTTCGCTTTGCGGCTGCCGGTATGCTTCAGATGCGATTCGATCATCGTGCGCAAGGTCTTTTTATCCTCGGCGGCAACGACCTTTTCCAGCTCGACCATGCCCACGTTGCAGCGCTGCTCGAATTTGCCGTCTTCATTGAGGATGAAGGCGATCCCGCCCGACATGCCGGCCGCGAAGTTCCGCCCGGTCTTGCCGAGCACCACCACCACCCCGCCGGTCATATACTCGCAGCCGTGGTCGCCGGTGCCCTCGATGACGGCCCGCGCGCCGCTGTTGCGGACGGCGAACCGCTCGCCCGCCGTCCCATAGAAGTAGCACTCGCCCTGCGTCGCCCCGTACAGCGAGGTGTTCCCGATCAGGATCGTCTCCTCCGGCACGATGGTTGAGCCCTTGGGAGGATAGACGATGATTTGCCCGCCGCACAGACCTTTGCCGAGATAATCGTTGGACTCACCTTCCAATTCCAGCGTCACGCCTTTGGCCAGAAAGGCCCCGAACGACTGGCCGGCCGACCCGGTGAACTTGATGTGGATGGTGTCAGGAGGCAGCCCCTCCAGCCGATACCGCCGGGCGATCTCACCGGAGAGGATCGTCCCCACCGTCCGGTTCACGTTGCGGATGGGCAAGTCCAGCTTCACGGGCTGTTTGCGCTCGATGGCCGGGTTGCACAGCTCGAGGAGTTTCCAATCGAGGGCGCCCTCCAGCCCGTGGTTTTGCTTCTCGACACAGTACCGCGGCACGTCCGGACCGACCTCAGGTTGATGGAGGATCGCCGACAGATTCAGCCCCTTCGCCTTCCAATGATCAATCGCCTTTTGCGCCCTGAGCTTGTCCGTGCGGCCGATCATCTCATGAAACTTGCGGAACCCGAGCTGCGCCATCAGCTCGCGGACTTCCTCGGCCACGAAGAAGAAATAATTCACGACATGTTCCGGCTGGCCGGTGAACTTCGCCCGCAGCGCCGGATCATGGGTGGCAATGCCGACCGGACAGGTGTTCAGGTGGCACTTGCGCATCATGATGCAGCCCTCGGCGATGAGGGGAGCGGTCGAGAAGCCGAACTCCTCGGCGCCCAGCATCGCCGCGATCACGACATCCCGGCCGGTCTTCATCTGCCCGTCGGTTTCCACGCGAATACGACCGCGGAGGTTGTTGAGGACGAGGGTCTGCTGCGTTTCAGCCAGCCCGAGTTCCCAGGGAATCCCGCCATATTTAATCGAGGAGAGGGGCGAGGCTCCGGTTCCGCCGGAGTCGCCGCTGATGAGCACCTTGTCCGCATGGGCCTTGGAGACACCGGCCGCAACCGTTCCCACCCCCACTTCCGCGACCAGTTTGACCGAGATATCCGCCCGGTGATTGGCGTTCTTGAGGTCGAAGATCAACTGGGCCAGATCCTCGATGGAATAGATGTCGTGGTGCGGCGGCGGCGAAATGAGTTGCACTCCGGGTGTGGCGTAGCGCAGCCGCGCAATGGTCTCGTCCACCTTGTGGCCCGGGAGCTGCCCGCCCTCGCCCGGCTTGGCGCCCTGCGCCATCTTGATCTGCAATTCCTTGGCATGCACCAGATAATCCGTCGTGACTCCGAACCGCGCCGAGGCCACCTGCTTGATGGCGCTGTTCTTGGAGTCGCCGTTCGGAAGTGTCACGAACCGTTCCGGGTCCTCGCCGCCCTCGCCGGTGTTGCTCTTGGCGCCCATCCGGTTCATGGCGATGGCCAGGGTCTCGTGGGCTTCTTTGCTGATCGCGCCGAAGGACATGGCGCCCGTTGTGAACCGTCTCACGATGTCCTTCGCCGGCTCGACCTCCTCCAGCGGGATGGGCTTCGGCAAGGTCTTGAGCTCCAGGAGCCCTCTGATATTCGACCGGCGTTTGCTCTCGTCGTTCACCAGCGCGGCGAACTCTTTATAGGTTTTGGGGTCATTCGCCTTCGTCGCGTGCTGGAGCCTGTAGATCGTCTCCGGGTTCCAGTTGTGGTGCTCGCCCTGGATGCGGTAGTGGACTTCACCGCCAAAGTCGAGCTGAAGAATCGGCGCCGGCTGATAGGCCAGCGCGTGCCGTCGCAGCGTCTCCTCGCCGATCTCCCGGATCCCGATGCCTTCGATCCGTGAGGCTGTGCCGGTGAAATACCGGTCCACCAGTTCATGGTTGAGCCCGATGGCCTCGAAGATCTGCGCGCCGCAATAGGACTGCACCGTCGAGATGCCCATCTTCGAGAAGATTTTCAGCAGCCCCTTATTGATGGCCTTGATGAACTTCGTCTCGGCGGTGATTGCATCGAGGCCCTCCGGCAGATACCCGTCCCGCTCCATGTCCACGAGTGTCTCGAACACCAGATACGGATTGATCGTCCCGGCCCCGTAGCCGATCAGGCAGGCGAAGTGGTGCACGTCGCGCGGTTCGCCGGTCTCCAGGATCAGTCCCACTTCGGTCCTCGTGCACTCGCGGACCAGATGGTGATGGACCGCGGCGATGCCCAGGAGGCTGGGGATCGGCGCCCAGTCCTCGTTGACGCCCCGATCGCTTAGAATCAGGAACTTGTACCCGTCCTTGATGGCTTGCGAAGCCTGCCGGCAGAGAGTATCCACCGCCGCTCCAAGTCCGTCCGGACCTTCAGCCACCCGGAAGAGCATCCGGAGGGTCTTGCTCTTGAAGTTCGGATCCGCGATCTCGCGGATCTTCACCAGGTCGGCGTTCGTCAGGATCGGCTGCTTGACCCTGATCCGTCGGCAGGACTCCGGAGTCTCGGCCATCACGTTCGGCTTGGGCCCGATGCTGGTGACCAGCGACATGACGAGTTCTTCGCGGATCGGATCAATCGGCGGATTCGTCACCTGGGCGAACAATTGCTTGAAGTATTTAAAGAGGAGCTGCGGCCGTTCCGACAGCACCGCCAGCGGCGTATCCGTCCCCATGGAGGAGACCGGTTCTTCGCCGGCCACCACCATCGGCGTGATGACCATCTTCAACTCTTCCACCGTGTAGGCAAAGGCCTGCTGACGCTGGCGGATCGTGGGGTGGTCCGGCTGCGGGACGTTCAGCGGCTCCGGCAGCTCGTCCAGCGAGATCCGGTACTGGGTGACCCAGGCCCGGTACGGTTTCCGGCTCACGATATCGGCCTTGATCTCCTCGTCGTCAATGATGCGGCCCTGCACCGTGTCCACGAGGAACATGCGGCCCGGCTGCAGACGGCCCTTCAGGCGGATGTCCTTTGCATCGGCCGGGAGCACTCCTGCCTCCGAGGCCAGCACCACGAGGTCATCGGTGGTCACCTGGTACCGGCAGGGACGGAGGCCGTTGCGATCCAGCGTCGCGCCGATCAGCTTGCCGTCGGTGAAGCACACGGCCGCCGGGCCGTCCCACGGCTCCATCATGGCGGCGTGGTACTCATAAAAGCCCCGGCGATCGAGGTCCATCTGCGGATTCCCGACCCAGGGCTCGGGGATCAGCATCATCATGGCGTGCGGCAGCGAGCGCCCGCCCATCAGCAGGAATTCCAACCCATTGTCCAGGCAGGCGGAGTCACTCTGGTGTTCGTACACGATCGGGAAGAGCTTCGGAATGTCCTCTCCGAACAGATCGGATTGCAGGCGGCCCTGGCGCGCCCGCATCCAGTTCACGTTACCCTTCAACGTGTTGATCTCGCCGTTGTGGCAGATGTAGCGGTACGGGTGGGCCAGCGGCCAGGTCGGGAACGTGTTCGTGCTGAACCGCGAGTGGATCACCACCAACGCGCTGGTCACGCTGGCGTCAGTCAGGTCCTGGTAGTACTGGGTCATCTGGTGCGGCAATAGCAGGCCTTTGTAGACGACGGTGTTGCCGGACAGACTGGGAATGTAAAAGTACTCCCGGCCCTCGATCGCGGACTCCCGGATCGCGTTCTCGATGCGCTTGCGGATGACGTACAGCTTCCGTTCGAACTGCGCCTCGTTCAGGACGTCGCGGGCGATGAAGACCTGGCGGATGGCCGGTTCCGTCCGGCGCGCCTGCACGCCGATGGCATCGCTCTTGACCGGCACATCGCGCCAGCCCAGGAGCCGCGTCCCCTCTTCCGCAATCACTTTCTGGAAGAGTGTCTCACACTGTTTACGAGAGCCGGGATCGCGAGGCAAGAAGACCATCCCGACGCCATATTCTCCGGCGTTCGGCAGCTTCAGGCGGACATCGGCCGCAGCGCGCTTCAGGAACTCGTGCGGGATCTGCAGGAGAATCCCGGCCCCATCGCCGGTGCAGGGATCACAGCCCTGCGCGCCCCGGTGATAGAGGTTTTGGAGGACCTGCAGGCCCTTCTCCACGATGCTGTGGGATTTGTGCCCCTTGATGTTGACCACGAACCCGATCCCGCAGCCGTCTTTTTCGTACCGGGGATCGTAGAGCCCTTGCTTGGGAGGTAGTCCTGGGATGTTCATCTATCCAAATTCCTGTCCGGTTGTCGCGGTGCTGGATGCGTGACCGCCGGGTCGGGACGCGGGCGGAAAGGGAACACCGCCCCGAAGGCCGTGACCTCGGTCATGTCATGGAAACCGCGCGGAAAATTTGAATTATGACCTTACTGGATACCGCGTCGATCTGTCAAGCAAAGGACGACCGGTTGGCCCGCGTCGCATGCGCTCCAAACACGCGGAAATCGGAGGACGATTGCCCCCAATGAAGCTTGACAAACTAGAGGCCCTGCTCCTACTATCCCCGCATGGAAAATGGGCCTGCGACCTCGACGATCCACACCATGGCGGATGTCTGGGACGCCTACCGCGAGGATCTCGAAGGGGTCGAGGATCAGGTCCGAAAGAACCTCGATTCCGATGTGGCCCTCGTCAATACGGTGGCCGCCCACATCCTGAGCAGTGGAGGCAAGCGTATTCGTCCCCTGCTCCTGCTCCTCTGCGCCCGAGTCTGTGGCTATTCCGCCAAAGAGCACCTCGTTCTCGGAAGCCTGGTCGAGTACATCCACACGGCGACGCTGCTGCACGACGACGTGGTGGACGACGCCGACCTGCGTCGAGGCCGCCCGACCGCCCGCAAACTCTGGGGCAACCAGATCAGCATCCTGGTCGGCGACTACCTGTATTCCAAAGCCATTTGCCAGATCGTCAGGTTTCGAAACCAGGCCATCAATGAAGCCCTCTCCGAGGCCTGCCGGAAAATGGCTGAGGGCGAGGTGCTGCAACTGTATTACAACGGCAACCCTCTGATTACGGAAGGCGAATATCTACGCATCGTGGAACATAAGACCGCGGGCCTGATTGCGGCGGCCTGTCGAATTGGCGGCATCATCGGCGGCGCACCCGTCGACAAGCAGGCGGCCCTGTTTCGCTTTGGCCAGCATCTCGGGATTGCCTTTCAAGTGGCCGATGACACGCTCGATTACGCGGCGAATGGAGACCGGCTGGGCAAGTCCCTGGGGCAGGATCTCCGACAGGGCAAAGCCACGCTTCCCCTCCTGCACCTCCTGCAGCATTGCCCGGGCCAGGAGATGCAGATGATCAAGGACCGGATGGAGACCAGGACCCTGACCGAGGCCGATCTCCTCCGCATCATTTCGCTCATGCAGGAATATGGCTCTATCGCCTATGCGATGGACCGCGCCCACACCTTCGTGGCCGCAGCTACTCGGGATCTGGACCTGTTCGAAGATTCCTTGCCGAAACGCGCGTTGTCGGTCGTCGCGGACTACATGGTCACCCGCGATCGGTAGCATCCCACGGCATTCATTCAGCCCTCAGCGATCTGCGTTCAGCATTCCCGTCCCATGCTGACTGTTGGTCGCTGACAGTTTTCTAGAGCGGCTGCCGATGCTCTTCGACACAGCCCACCCGCTGGTCAGGTTGGCCGCGGAGGCGATCGCGACGTTTCTGTCAGAGCAGCGAGTCATCGAACCGCCGGATGCCCTGTTCGCCGAAATGCCGGACGCGCGAGTGCCGGCAGGGGTGTTCGTTTGTCTGAAGCGTCAGGGTGAACTGCGTGGCTGTGTGGGGACGACTGAACCGGTCCAGGTCACTCTGGCCGTGGAGGTCATCCAGAACGCGATCGGCTCGGCCACGCGTGATCCGCGGTTTCCCCCGATCGAGCGGTCTGAATTGGACGAGCTGGAGATTTCCGTCGATGTGCTTGGGCCGGCTGAGCCGGTGCTCGACTTCTCTGGGCTGGACCATCGACGGTACGGCATCATCCTGCAATCGACGAATCGGCACAGTGTCCTGTTGCCGGACATTGAGGGAATCAACTCGGTCGCGGAGCAGATGGAAGTCGCCCGGAAGAAAGCGGGCCTGGGCGTGAACGATCCTGTTGAGATCCGACGGTTTGAAGTGAAGCGGTACAAGTGAGAGTGATGAGTGCTGAGTTATGCGTGATGGGTTCGTAAACATGACGGAGAAGGACTGAATGGCCAACATTCTCCCGTTTCACGGGACGCTGTATAGCCAGGAAGTCGTGGGCGATATTCGGAACGTGGTGGCGCCCCCCTACGACGTGATTGACGCAGAGGCCCAGAAAGCCCTGCACGCCCGCCACCAGAACAACGTGATCCGGCTGGAACTGGGGATGGACCAACCGGAGGACGGACCCTCCCGGAACCGCTATACCCGCGCCGCCGGCCTGCTGCGTGACTGGCTGGCGCATGGCGCCCTGCGTCGCGACCCTGAGCCGGCGATCTATCCCTACAGGATCGAGTACTTGGTTCCATCGGGCGAACCCGGCGCAGACCGACGCGTGCTCAAAGGCTTCCTGTCGGTCATGGAATTGGCAGAGTTCGGGACCGGCCGCATCTTCCCGCATGAGAACACGAGGTCCGCGGCCAAGACGGACCGGTTGAGGTTGCTGGAGACCTGTCGGGCCAACTTCAGCCCGATCTTTTCGCTCTTCTCAGATCTTGAGGGAACAGTCGCCCATCTCATCGAGAAGTCAGTCAATGTGGAGAAACCGCGCATCGACTTTCGGGATGATTCCGGGTTCCGCCACCAGCTCTGGGCCATCAGACAGCACGACGTCCTTCAAGAGCTCGCCGCTGCGATGAAGCCCAAACCCCTGTTCATTGCCGATGGCCACCATCGGTACGAGACGGCCCTCACCTATCGGCGCCTCAGGCGCCAGCAGACCGGTCTTCAGACATCTGACGGTGTGCAGCCGTATGACTACGTGTTCATGCTGTTCGCAAGCCTTGAAGACCAGGGGCTCACCATTCTCCCCACCCATCGCCTGCTGAACCAGCCGGTCCCCACGGTGGCTGAGATCAAGGACCGCCTGCGCGACCGATTCGAGATCGAAGAAGTCTCGTTCACCGGCAACACGGAAGCTGAGACGCGGAGGCGCTTCCTTCGCACCCTTCAGCAGCGAGGACAGACCGGACCGGTCTTTGGCCTTGCCCTGC
>JAHWYE010000132.1 GCA_020028195.1 Nitrospirota bacterium | reverse complement strand
CGTATCCACAATCAGGCCGCAGTTCACACACCGCCAGGCAAACTCTTCTTCAGGAGAAAAGTCCGGAACCCATTCCTCTACCATGAAGCCTCGGCACTTGCTGCATTCCATGGTTCATCCCTCCTTCCTGAACCCGGCTAAAGGTCCGCTGTGGCGCAGCTATCACGGCGGCGAATATAGCACTGGGAGATGAGAGAAGAATTAGACGGGGATTAGAAGTTTCTAATGAGATGCCAGCGGTTAGTCCGTCAGGCTGGCCCCCTTGGCGAGACTGTGCCCTGCGCCCGGGAGGAAGTGAGGTAGCGGGCGGCAGAGCGATGTAACACAAGGTCGCAGACCTAAAAGGCCGTCGGACCTTGTCGGGGCCTTTCCCTACCTCTTCATCGGCAGCACAACTCCGAAATGCACTTCGAAGCGACCTCGCCCCGCATCCTCGACATAGCGCCTCAGGGTTTCATGGATGACAGGGAAAGCCAGGTTCTCCCAGGGGATCTTGTCATGCGAGAAAAACTCCACGTCCGAACTCTCATGCCCGAGCCCAAACTCCGGACTGGGCATCTTGCCGCGAAAAACCACATAGACCTGGTTGACACGCACCAGACTGAACACGGCGTAGAGGCTCGTGATCTCCACCTCAGCCTTGGCTTCCTCCAACGTCTCCCTCGCTGCTGCCTGCTCCGTGGTTTCGTCAAGCTCCATGAAGCCGGCGGGAAACGTCCACAAGCCCAGGCGTGGTTCAATGGCCCGGCGGCACAGGAGGATTTTGTCCTCCCATTCAGGGATGCAGCCCGCGACAATCTTGGGATTCTGGTAATGTATCGTCTGGCAGGCGTCGCACACGAAACGGAGCAAGGTCTCGCCGGGAGGAACTCTCAGGACCACCGGCTTCCCGCATTGATTGCAATACTTCATTGACGGCTCCACTGGGTCCTCCACCCCGTCAGGTGTACCACAAACCCCTGCCGCTGGTCACTGCAGGATTGTGTCTCACGCCCCGCTTTGCTAAGGTGGGTCTCCTCATTCACGTGCGACTGAGCAGAGGAAGCCATGAGCACCAACGATAAGCAGGTCATCTTTTCGCTGATCGGCGTAGGCCGGGTCCATCCGCCGAAGAAGCAAGTGCTGAAGGACATCTATCTGTCCTTCTATTATGGGGCCAAGATCGGGGTCCTGGGGCTCAACGGATCCGGGAAGAGCACGCTACTCCGCATCATTGCCGGTCTGGACAAGGATTACATCGGCGAGATGACGATGTCGAAGGGTTATACGGTGGGACTGTTAGAACAGGAACCGCAGCTCGATAAGGGAAAGACCGTCAAGGAAGTCGTCGAAGAAGGACGTAAGGAGGTCATTGCCCTGCTGCGCGAGTACGAGGCCGTGAGCAACAAGCTGGGCGAGAGCTTGTCGCCGGACGAGATGGATACGCTGCTGGAGAAGCAGAGCCAGTTGCAGGAGAAGATCGAAGCCGCCAACGGCTGGGAACTAGAGAATGAACTGGAAGTCGCCATGGATGCGCTCCGCTGTCAACCACCTGAGACCAAGGTGGAAGTCCTTTCGGGCGGCGAGAAACGGCGCGTCGCCCTCTGTCGGCTGCTGATCCAGGAGCCGGATATCCTATTGTTGGATGAGCCGACTAACCATCTCGATGCGGAATCGGTCCAGTGGCTGGAACAGCACCTCCAACAATACAAAGGCACGGTCATCGCCGTGACCCACGACCGGTACTTCCTGGACAAGGTGGCCGGTTGGATCCTGGAATTGGATCGTGGGCACGGCATTCCCTTTCAAGGAAACTACTCCTCCTGGCTGGAGCAGAAGCAGGCGCGGCTGGAACGAGAAGAGAAAGCGGAATCCAAGCGGCGGAAGACCCTCGAGCGCGAGCTGGAGTGGATCCGCATGTCGCCCAAAGGCCGCCACGCCAAAGGCAAGGCCCGCATCACGCGCTACGAAGAACTGCTGGGCAAAGAGCAGGAAAAGGCTGCCGAGGATCTGGAAATTTACATCCCGCCCGGTCCGCGTCTCGGCGACATCGTCATCGAGGCGAAGAATCTCACCAAGGCGTATGGCGACAAGCTGCTCTTTGAGAACCTGAGCTTCAGCCTGCCTCGGGGCGGGATCGTCGGAGTCATCGGCCCGAACGGGGCGGGGAAGACCACGCTGTTTCTCATGATCACCGGCATGGTCAAACCGGACTCCGGGGCCTTCAACGTCGGCGAGACGGTCAAGCTCGGTTATGTGGATCAGGATCGGACGCTGGACGGGAATAAAACGGTCTGGGAAGTGATCTCCGACGGCAAGGACACAGTGCCTCTTGGAAAGAGCGAGGTCAACTCGCGGGCTTACTGCGGCAAGTTCAATTTTGGCGGCTCGGATCAGCAGAAGAGAGTCAAAGACCTCTCCGGAGGCGAACGTAACCGGGTGCACCTCGCGCGCATGCTGAAGGAAGGCGCGAACCTCATCCTGCTGGACGAGCCGACCAACGACCTGGATGTGAACACCCTCCGGGCGCTGGAAGAAGGGCTCGAGCGTTTCGGCGGCTGTTGCATGATCAGCAGCCACGACCGCTGGTTTCTCGACCGGATTGCCACTCACATCCTGGCCTTCGAGGGCGATAGCAAGGTCGTCTGGTTCGAGGGCAACTACAGCGAGTACGAGGCTGATCGGAAGAAGCGGCTCGGCAAAGAAGCCGACCGGCCGCACCGGATTCGCTACCGCAAGCTCACGCGGAACTGATCCGACTCGTGACGACTCCGCAGGCGCCACTCCCACGGCGGGTCTTTATCACCGGAGGCACCGGCTATCTGGGCTCGCGCCTGATCAAAGAGTTGCTTTCGCGCGGCTATGGGGTACAGACGCTCGCGCGGAGCAGGGACGTGGCCAAGAGATTGCCGGTTGAGTGCAAAGTCATCGTCGGCAACGCGTTGGATAGCACCTCCTTCGCGGACCACGTGCGTCCCGCCAGCACCTTCGTGCACCTGGTGGGCGTCGCCCGCCCTGCTCCCTGGAAATCCCGCGAGTTTCGCAACGTGGATCTGGTCTCAGCCCGCGCCGCAATTGTTGCCGCGCAAGCCGCCAGCATCGCGCACTTCATCTACGTGAGCGTGGCGCAACCGGCCCCGGTGATGAAAGCCTATATCCAGACTCGCGCCGAGTGCGAACAGTTTATCCGCGCCAGCGGCCTCCATGCCACCATCCTGAGGCCCTGGTATGTGATCGGCCCCGGTCATTGGTGGCCGGTGTGCCTCTTGCCGCTGTATTCGTTGATGAAGCGATTCCCTGCAACCAAAGACATAGCTCTCCGCCTCGGGCTCGTCACGCACAAGCAGATGACCAGCGCGCTGGTGTGGGCCATTGAGCATCCCGTGCAAGGAATTCGGATCATGGACGTACGCCACATCCTCGGGACCAGCATGCATGGCAGCACCTCAACGAAAGGCGGCGCTCCGTGAGCCTTAACCCCCTCACGCTGGTTCTTGTCGGCTGGGTCGCCGCTGCCCTGCTGATGACCCTACTCTGGCTCGTGCAACGGGTTCAGCGCAATGCGGCGATTGCCGACGTGGGCTGGTGCTTCGCGCTAGGCCTCGTCGCCATCTGGTACGCGCTGATGGTCTACGGTGACCGGGACCGCCGATTGCTCGTCGCGGTCATGGGCGGGATTTACGCCTTCCGGCTGGGGCTGTATATCTTCCTGAATCGCGTCCTTGGCAAAGTGGAAGACGGACGCTATCAGAGGATGCGTCGCGAATGGGGAGACCAAGCGCAGGTCTATTACTTTACTTATTTTCAGCTTCAGGCAGTCGCAGTCACGGTCTTTTCGCTGCCGTTCCTCGTGCTCATGCAAAACCCGCGGCCGACCTTCAGCTTGTGGGAGTTGACGGGCGTGCTGCTGTGGCTGATCGCGGTGGTCGGCGAATCAGTCGCGGATTGGCAACTCGCCTCCTTCCGGGCCAAACCGTGGAACCGAGACCGAGTCTGTTGCGAGGGCCTGTGGCGGTATTCGCGCCATCCGAATTACTTCTTTGAATGGCTGCACTGGTGGGCTTACGTCCTGATGGGCGTCGGAGTATCCAATGGCTGGCTCACCCTCATTGGGCCGGTGCTGATGGGGTGGGGGCTTCTTAGAGTCACCGGCATCCCGCTCGCGGAAGCCCAAGCCCTCGCCACTCGCGGCGAGGAGTACCGCGCCTACCAGCGCACTACCAGCTCGTTTATTCCCTGGTTTCCGAAACGGGGAGTGTAAGTGAGTGGTGATGAGATAGAGTTACAACTCGCTTTTCCGATTCTTCCATTGTGTCAACAGGGTTGCCATCCCGCGGTTGACGTGAGTGCCGGCCTCGTACAACGCATCCTTCAGGGCCGTGTTGGCCAGCGTGGTATATTGCGTCCCCACCTCCGACTCAAGGAAGTCCACATACCGTTCCACCTCAGCATCGTTGAGGCTTTGATAGGTGAAGAGCGCGTTGACCGTTGAAAGCTCTTGGTACGTTTCCCGCAGTTTTTGTCGCTGTCGTTCCATTTGGACGCGGAGTCGGGCCTCACCTTGACGCTGGTCCGGAGGGAGCGTCGCATCCAGCGCCATCGCCAAGCCGAACGTTGAGGATTCCGTGATGTCAAGCATCAGTTCCGTGGCATCGGTCGCTAAGTCAATCCGTCGAGCCAAGCCAAGACGTTGCTGGGAGGGCGGACTCGATTCGAGTTTCTTCGCGAAGACTTCCATCTGTTGGATGGCCTGAGGCGTGGACGCCTGTTCTTCGAGCTTCGTGATCTTCCGCGCCAGGTCGGTGCGAAGCCAGCCTAGGGTTTTGGTGGCGAGCTCATGATTCAGTTCACTATGCACACGTCTATAGACGTGCTGTTCCAGCGTCTGGGCATCGTACGCTTGGCTGAGGACACGCCGAAGAGCCGTGTACCGCTGCGGTGGCAGCTTCTTGCCGTCTTTGTCGAAACCGGCGAGGATTTGCTGTGGAATTTGGCGGATCTGCTGCTCCAGGCCGGACAGTTTCATCAATTCTTTAGCTAAGGCTTCTTTATTCGGAGCCGCCGCATGCGCGGGGAGGGCGAGATAGGCAACTGTCAGCAGACTAACCAACGTGCGAGTGATCGTGGCCATCTGGTCCACCTCTTACCATTACCAGAATCTTGTCCTCGGTTGATCCACCCAACTAGCGAGTGTAAACAAGTATACCTCTCGGAAAATGTTTCGCGAAAAGCGTTGATGTATTGAGGACTTTACCGAAAGCCATGAGTTCTATTGTCTGAATCAGTGTCGTGGAATGGGCTATCGCGCAGAAGAACATCTGCGCCATCAGGAAAGCCGTCTTTGTCGAGGAGCAAGGGGTGCCGGAGGAGTTGGACCTGGGTGGCCTGGATCAGGACTGCTTGCATATGCTGGCGAGGAATGACCAGGGGCAGCCCATCGGCACAGCCCGCATGCAAGCGAATGGCAAGATCGGCCGCAT
>JAHWYE010000131.1 GCA_020028195.1 Nitrospirota bacterium | reverse complement strand
CACGCTGATCTGGTCGGCTCCCCGCATGTAGGGCTCGATCGGCCACTCATGTTTCTCGACGCTGAACATCTGATTCTGCTCATTGTTCGCGCCGAGCACGTGGATTCGGACCGGGTCGCCCGCATGCGCCTCGATGAGCGGCGTCACCGGATCCTCCGGCTTGTCCGCCACGCAGGGCTGGAACATCTTGCCCAGCGAGCAACCGGTCTCCTCCCGGTATTTGTAAGGCTCCGACCGGTAGTTGATGCCGGTTAAGCCCGCCACGTTCTGCACGTAGGGCATGAAGCTGGTCCCGATGATGTTGTCCTCATCCTGGAAGTACAGCGCGACGTCCCGGTAATTGGCCCGACGCTCGTTCCCCTGAATCGTGCGGTCGATGATCACGTCCGCCGTCCAACTGTTCTTGAGCGAGATATCCGCGCCGGTCTTGGGATCAGCCGATAAACGGATCCGCATAGTAGGTGTAGGTGCGGCTCTCCCCCGGAGCGATCGTCTGATCGCCCGGATTGTTCCCGACGTTCGCCCCCAACGAGTCTTTCGGATTGAACGCCAAGGAAATCGCCGAGAACGACGCGCGGCTGGCCTTCATCTTGTTCTTGAGATTGATCTTGACGCAGTCTCCGACGTTGGCACGCAGCGTCAGCGGCATCGGCTGGAGCCCGCCTGCCACCTTCGACGCTTCCTCTTCCAAGGTGTAGATCTTCGCGTCGGGGTTGGCGACTTGGATCTTCCGTTCAAAGTCCACCTCGATGGCCTCCGGTGCCTTCGGGTTGAACTTCATGGATGGATAATCCAAGGCCACCACATTAAAGCTCTTTACCGGCGCCCCGGCCGGGCAGACCGGCTGCTGCTTCGGAATCTCATTCCGCGCCGAGTAGCCGGCCGGAAGCTTCTGCAGATCCGGCACTTCCTTGTCCAGCACCCGAACGATGCCCCAGGCTCCCTCAGAGAACTTTGAGGACCGTCCGTTGAAGTGAATGTAGTCGCCTGGTTGCAGTCGCGGTCCTCCCGCTTGCGGCACGACCAGATCGTATCGCTCGGCGATCCCGATATGGATCGAATTCTTGCGGTTGGCATCGCCCGCATACCGCTCGGTCAGGAACGTATGGCCGGACAGGGTCCAGGTCATCGTCTCGTTCATGAGGGTATGCAGCAGCCTGAAGACCATGGTGTCACCCACATAGGCTCGCAGCAGCGGCGTATAGGGGTCTCCATGGATGGTGCTGTTAAAGATTTGCGATACCTCCGGATTGGTCGTCAACCGTTGCGCGATCGGCCCGGCCCTGAAATTCAGCCCGCTGCCGGTCGTGTGTGTCCCGCCGTTCAGGAACGGCATCGGCGTCATGTAGATCTTATCCGGCATCATGAACGACACGGTCTTGCCCGCTTCCAGCGCGACCTCTACCGGCTGCCCCGGCGGGTTCCCGCTTGTCACGATGTTGACTGTGTGCGGCACGGTGTCATGCACCTGCACCATCAACTCGCGGAAGCTGCCGTTGACCCCATAGCCAACCGGCTCGACCGTCCGGATGTCCGCAACCGGACCGCTCCGAATTTCTTTGCCGGTCTTGGGATCATGATAGGTGGAGCCGACCGGCTCGGCGATGATGGTGCCGAAGCCACCGTGCGGCCAGGTCGTAGCCCCGAAGGCATGGTCGTGCCAGAAGACGGTGCCGACATCGGAGTCCACCCAGAACCGCTGCCGGACGAATTCCGCGGTCACGATGTCATTCGCCGGATGGTCATTTTTCAAGGGTTTGGTGAAGGTCATCGTATTGCCCTTGATCTCCTTGATCCGGGCGATCTCGTTTCCCTTCACATTATCAGCCCCCACTAAGACCTCGGTATTCACATGGTACTGCACCGCGTTCTTCACCGTGATGCTGGTGGCACCCTTCTTCGCCGCCGCGGTCAACGGCGTGTTCATCGGGAGGGGGAGGCCCTTTTTGTTCTTCTTTTCCAGCATGGTGAAGGGCCGCACCGATTGCTCGTACGACATGCCGGTGATCACGCCGTCCGATGCCTGGTTATCGAACTGAAAGAAATGGAAATGGGTGTTGATCTTGGACGACTGGAAATTCGTATAGTCGTCATCCTCCCATTCGCTGGTCAGCATCCAATCCACGCAATCATAGATATTGGCGCGGACCACGAGCGGATACTTCAGATCGTCATTAGCCCGGATCGCGGCCTCTTCCTCATGGAGCACGTAGATCAACCCGTTCTTGTCTATGACGGGCGGTTCCTTACCCTGTCCTTTGGCGATCTTGATCGGCAGCTTGATGAAATGGACGTTGTAGTACTTGCGTCCGGCGTTTTCCGGACACATGCTCCACCGTCCATTTTCACCTGGTTTGGCAGGATCAAGGCTTCGCGATCCATCTTCGTCCTGATGAATCATCTCCAGCCAAGGCGCCCCGTTGTGATTGGGGGAGAACATGACCCGCTTCCCGAAATGCGGGGTCAGATGCGGCCAGGCCACCTTCCCGGTCGTCGGCTCAAAGAGAAGGGGCCGCCGCTTGCCCGGAATTGGAGATTTGTACTTCGGATTGTCAATCGTGCTTTCCTTCTCGCTCATCGCACGATGACCCTCCCAGGCCCAGTCGAGCACGGTCGCATCATAGGAGACGATCTGGCCTTTCTCATCGTCTTTGTGTCCAGGCTTCCCCTGGGTCGGGAGCTGGATCTCCACCCAGTCCTTAATCGTCACGACGGCCGGATTCGACTTCCAGTTGGTCTTCCCCTTCTCAACGATCTGGAAGGTCTTGCCGAACCAGTCCACCGTTTTGCCGAGCAGCTTGTCGGACGTGACGCCAGCCTTCATGCGCCCTTTGCGGTCCGGTAATTCGCGTAGGTCCGGCATCACATCGTTCCGAGAGTCACCGACCTGGAGCGTGTTGTAGACCCGCCAATACCCCCACATTCCGGACACATAGTGATGCGCCACGTGGCAGTGGAAGAGGAAGTCGCCGGCCAGTTGCTGGCAGAGGCCGGAGCCGCACTCGGTCTCTAGATCCAAGGCCTCAGACGGCCCGATCACTTCGACATCGACCCGGTCCGTCTTGGCCCGGATCACCGGATATTTCACTGGGCCGTTCATAGCCGTGTACCAAAGGTTCATGTCGTCAATGGCGCGAGGGCTCCGCGGCCAGCGGATCGCGCCCCCGTGTGGGTGATGCGAGTGGAAGACCTCCGAGCCGCCATGGACCAGACGGTACTTCGCCGGATCGCCCATGTAGGAGCGCGGAATCGTCGTCGGGGCATCGCCGAAGGAATAGGAGCTGTAGCCCATGGACTCGTCTTCGAAGCCGAAGTACTCGTGTTGCACGTGCATGTTATTGATACCGAAGGGCTCGCTGCGGTAGTTCAGCGCACGACCGCCCGGCCGGTAGCTATCAGTCAGCGGATCCCGCTGCGGGAGGAAGTCACCCTTCTTGTTCACGGGACGGAAGGCTTCGTCGCCTACCTCGTGGTAGATGATCACGAACTCGCGGAAGTCCGGCCCGGTCCCGTTCTTGATGATCGCCTGCCAGCCGCTCTTCATCGGCGTCGGATCCCCAGTCCCCAGCGGATCGAGGTATTCAGACCCCTTGGGCTCCACGACGAACGTGCCGAAGAGACCCATGACCGTCAATTCACGATCATTGCTGTAACTGTGGAACTGTCGGCCGCCCTCCTGCGTGCTCGGATGGATATACCACTCCAAATCCACACTCTTGTTCTGCGCCACGATCGAGTCCGGATTCGTCGTGGTCGCCGCGTTACCGGTCGCGCTGACCAGCATGCTGGACCCGTGGATGTGCAGGCTGACGTCCTCGCCACCTTCGAGCTTGTTCTGGAGCGTCACTTTTATGCAGTCGCCCTGGTTCCCGCGGATCACCAGGGGTTGAATCCACTGACCCTGGAGGCCGTTCGTCACCGCGCCGGGATCATGCCCTTCCTTTTCGCGCCCCGCCTTGTTCTTGGCCTCCTCTTCGCGGACCTTGTCGATGTCCTCGGTCAACACGTACATGTAGCCGGGATAGAAATCCAGCCACTGGTTGATCGAGATCTCGACGTTGATGGCTGCAATGTCATACTTCCGAACCGGCGCGCTCGCCGGGCACCGACCGCCCTGCATGGCGACCGGCTCCATCCGCGGATCCGACACCAACAACAGGTCCTGCGCACCGGCACCATACTGGTGCATCATGGACATGTTGTTGTAGAGCCCGCCTGTCTGCTGCGTCTGGGCGTCCTGCCCCATTTGCAACATGATCCGCTCATGCTGCCGCTCCACCATCGCCGCGCGTTCGGGGCGTCCGGCCATCGCGTCCTCCACGACGGTCTGGCCCTTGAGCTGCTCCGCCCAAGCAGGGGTCTGGTGAGCCATGGCCGCGTGATCAGCGTGGGAGGAGGATTCAGCCGAAGCGGCAAGCGGGAGCCATAAGAGAGCCCCACCCGCAATCACGCTGAGGGAACGGAAGAAGATGTGAGATACCTTGGGGGGATACATGACCGGCCTCCTTACATGACATGTTATGGAATATGTGCGATGAATCGACCCTAAACGTTGAATGCCGCTACATACGCTGGTAGGTATAGGAAAGGCCTCCGAATTTCCGAGGTAAACCCTAGCTCCGCAGCTCGAATGACGCTAAGAAATGACGCTAAGAGATGTTAACGATACTCAAGTCCGACCAACTCTGTCAACCCCAGAATTTCAGTCGCTGGTCAGAAGAGGTACCGGATCGCTGGAGAGGGAGAACTGCTCTTTCTGGTCCAACCGGGATTATGAGATAATAGGACCATGCTCCTGAAGCGTCTGCTGGTTGGTCTCCCCCTCAAGACGACTCAAGCAATTCACGAGCGGTTGTCCAAACGTCTCGCGCTGGCAGTCTTTTCCTCCGACGCCCTCTCCTCCGTCGCGTACGCCACCGAAGAAATCCTGCTGGTGCTGGTGCTGGCCGGAACAGCGGCCGTGGCCTGGTCCATTCCAGTCAGCTTCATGATTGTTCTGCTCCTGGCCATCCTCACCATGTCCTACCGGCAAATCATCTTTGAGTATCCCGAGGGCGGGGGGGCCTATATCGTAGCCAAGTCCAATCTGGGTCCGTGGTCCGGACTGACGGCCGCCGCCTCGCTGATGATTGATTATGTCCTCACGGTCTCGGTGAGCGTCGCCGCAGGCGTGGCGGCGCTGACCTCGGCGGTGCCAGCCCTGTTTTCTCACCGTGTGGCCCTGGGAGTCACTGCGATTCTTCTGGTGCTCGTCGTCAATCTCCGCGGAGTCCGTGAATCCGGACGGATCTTCGCCGTCCCCACCTATATGTTCATCGGCACAATTCTATTGATGCTGGGTGTCGGTCTTATTCGAACCCTGTCAGGACAGTCAGTGTCTATGGCGCCTGGGCCAGGCAGCAATGCAGCCCCGGCGGCTGAAGGCCTGACGCTCTTCTTGCTCCTCCGAGCCTTCTCCTCCGGCTGCACTGCACTCACCGGTGTGGAGGTGATTTCCAACGGCGTGTCGGCCTTCAAACGGCCAGAATCCAAAAATGCCGCCCTGACCATGGTCGGCATGGCGACGATCCTGGGCACGATGTTCATCGGCATCAGTACCTTGGCCTATTACTTGGGCGTCCTCCCCAAAGAAGAAGAGACGGTGGTCTCCCAGATCGCACGAGCAATCTTCGGGGATGGCCCGCTCTACTACCTCGTCCAGGCCTCGACCATGCTGATCCTCATCCTGGCAGCCAACAGCGCCTTCGCCGGCTTTCCACGTCTGGCCTCGATTCTGGCCCGCGACAGTTACATGCCCCACCAAATGGCGATGATGGGCGATCGCCTCGTGTTTTCAAACGGGATCATCATCCTGGGCTTGATTTCATGCGCGCTGATTGTTCTCTTCCACGGTGATACCCATGCACTGATCCCACTCTACG
>JAHWYE010000392.1 GCA_020028195.1 Nitrospirota bacterium | reverse complement strand
CCGTTCCGTGCTAGCCTTACCGCGGTTTTCGAGGACCAGATAGGATTCCCAATCCCTCGCCTGGGCGCTGATCTCGGCCTTGAAGATCTTGGCGACGGCCGCATAGGCTCGCTCAGCAGCGACCGTCCGCGAGTCAGCCTGCCCGAGGCCATGCAGGTACTGACTAGAAGGATATTGCTCGCTGGCTCCATCGATCCAGGACGGTTTCTTGCTCAGACCGAGTCCCGCGCATCCGTCGAGAACCCCGGCCATTCCCAGTACACCGACCAGGACGATCAGGAGAGACCATTTGCGCAGCATCGGCATCTCCTCGGCTAGGGCAATACCCGCTCAATAAATAATTTGGTTTCACCGCCTTGCAGCGCGACGGTACGCATAGATTCCTGCCCGACCCCACCGCCATCGCGGCCCAGCGGGCGCACCCGAAGCTCATAGTCGCCCGGCGGTACCCATAGCCTCGCAATCTGCACTTCATCCGGGAGGGTGCGCCAGCTCCGTTTATCCGCCTCTTCTGAAGCGGCAGCCAGAGTTTTGGCCAAGGCGCCGACGAGAAGTCCCACCCATGGACCGGCATCCTTTCCTGCTGCTGCCCTCGCTCCTCGACCGGCTCCTTCAGCCAGTGAGTATTTTACTGCCGCTCGCGCCACTGCTTTGACCGCGAGACTGGCAAACCGGTCGGAGAGACTCTTCTCCGCAAGGGCGGACAGATTTTGTCCCAATTCCGTTCTGCCGCCGAAATATCCTCTTGCGCCGGACAGGCTCACCTGCTCGTAGGCCACCTGGGTTTTCTGAGGGACCAGCCTCGGGAGCGCCACGCGCACCACCCGCCCGTTGAGACCGTACAAGACACTCTCGACCGCACGACTGTCTTGATTGCTGCGGCCGACGGCTCCCTTCGTGAGGAGGGCCAGTTTGAGCGCATCGAGGCTGATGGGGAGGTCGATGAACAGGTCCTCTTTGTGCGGCGCGCGCCCATTATAGCCGATGACGACGACCTGAGCGAGCTGCTGCTGGTCCGAAACGGGCTGCCAGGTGACGTCGGCGAACTCCCGCCGATAGTCCTCGTGCTCCTGGCTCAGATGCAACGCATCAGTCACCCGGAGCAAGTCTGCGCGAAGCATCGGCGGAATCGGGGTACGGGACCAGGAGCGTGCCCGGCCGTATTCGTCGTAGGCTTTCCGGTAGGCGATAAAGGCATTGTTGACATCGCCCGTCACTTCGTACACAAGTCCGGTGAAGTACCGGGCAAAGGCGTCGTCCCGATACGCCTCATTCTCCTGGACCCGGTCGGAGAGCACGTTCAAGCGATGGTCGATCTTTCTCGCCTCCACCGCTGCGTCGTTCCACGCGCCTGTGATCGCGTAGTTGACGGCTTTGAGCACGTTGATCATCACCTGCTCATAGGCGTCGCCTTCATACGTCAATTCTGTGTCGTTGATCAGGAAGGCCTTTGCCTCGGTGCGGAAGCGACGGGTGTATAACCGATCCACCTCTTCCTCCGCCTGCTCGAGGACCGCGGTGCTGTCTTGATACCGGCCTGCCAACTGGAGGGTCATGCCTCTGTCCATGCGGTACAACACCTGACTCTTGGTGCCGTACTCTTTTTCAGACTGCTCGAGAATCTGGTCGGCCTTCGCCGTGTCTCTGGCGCGGAGGCTATTCTCCACAAGCACATAGTGGCTGATCTTGGGTCCACACCCTTCCAGCAGCGAGAGCGTGGCTGCCATGACCAGCAGAGAGGCTGGAATGACGGCGAAGCGAGGCCCTGTCACCGAGTGCGAAAAGAATAGCGTGGAAGGATTCAACAGAATGCGTGGAGCCTAGAACAGCAGTCGTTTGCGTTCGATCACTTTCTTGATTTTCTTTTGTCCGAACCAGGACTTCACATTATTCTCCAAGTCAATCATTTCGAGATCCACTTGGTAGTAGACTGCCTTGACGCCCTCCGACTCATCCAGGATCGTGGAGATATTCCCCTTCAACATATAGTCTGCCCCGATCTCCTTCCCTGGAGCTTTCTGGGTATCCTCGAGCGCGTGCACGGCTTGTTCGCGACGTTCCTCGCGAATCTCTTCTCGCTCCCCCTTCCCGGCTACAAATGTCACCTTCTGTGAATTGGTCAGCTCGCGCTTCGTGGCTGCGGTTCAGGATCGTTCCGACAATCACCACTGGCTGTCTGCTCTTGCTCCGCGTGTAGTTCTCCAGCCAGGGACTCCCCAGCGCTTCCTTAACCATGGTTTCGGCCACCATCCTGGAATCGGTGTCGTTCCACCGCCCGCTCAGGTCTGTCACCACTCCGGAATCGACTCGGGTGACCTTGGTTTCGCTTGCGCAGCCACCGAGTAGTATGGTGCCTGCCAACATAGCCATCGCTGTCCTCTGACCCCACGCGGGGCCACGAAGCAGATCCTGCATCACCGCCTCCTTCGGGCATGGAACGCGCGCAAGGCAGCGCTCCCAGTCTCTATTTGGTGCCAGTCCGTTTGTCTTCTTCCTTTTCGAGTCGGTCGAATAGTCGCTCGGAGTTCTTCCGCACGAAATCCCGAACCTGGCTGTTCAGCTCTTTGGCCTGCAACATGGATTCCTGCATGTCCTTGAGAGATAGTTTCGTGAG
>JAHWYE010000130.1 GCA_020028195.1 Nitrospirota bacterium | reverse complement strand
AACGGCGAAGACTTCGCGACCCTGTTCAGCGGCCAGCCTCGCGGTAATGAGCGACCCGCTCTGGATCGCCGCCTCTGTGACCACCACCCCCAGGCACATACCGCTGATGATCCGGTTCCGACGGGGGAAATGGTAGCCGTAAGGATAGGCACCAAGAGGCAATTCACCCACCACGGCTCCGCTCGATTCAATCTGCTTCCTGAGCGTCTGATGTTCCGGCGGATAGGTGCGGTCGATTCCGCAGCCTAGGACCGCGACGGTTCGACCCTGAGCCGCTAGCGCTCCCCGATGGGCAGCCGCATCGATTCCTCTGGCCAGACCGCTGACGATGGTAAACCCCGCCGAGGCCAATTCCTGGCTCAATTGTTCGGTCAGCAGGCGGCCGGCCTGGGTTGCACGCCGGGCCCCCACGATCGCGACCGCATGGTGGTCCGCTTCGCTCAGCCCGCCGCTCACATACAACAACGGGGGAGGGTCGTGGATCGTCCTGAGTCGAGGCGGATAGGTGACGTCGAGGTACGTCACGACCGACAGCCGTAATCGCTCGAGCGCTTTGAGTTCTCGATCAATGTCCTGTTGGGTTTCACGATCCAGCCCTCGCTGAATCGCCTGCGCCAGAGAGCTGCTCAGGCCGCCGAGGGTCAGCAGGTCATCCGCCGAGGCAGCCAGCACAGCTTCCGGCGAACCGAAGGACTGGACGAGCCGACACACAGTGGCGTCGCCCAGCCCCTTCACCGCACGCAACACAAACCAGGTTCGCAGCCACGCCGTGTTCAGCATGGAACGCCCAGCCTACTCTGTCACTCTTTCGCGTGTGCATCCCGTAGAGCGCGGGCCACTGATACCGACGCGCCAGGCGACCCTGTTAGAGGACGACGAGGTCATACTGCTCTAGATGCGGCGTCAGATCAGCCTTTACGATGATCTTCACACCATACTCACGCTCCAGATCTTCGATCCCCCGGTGTTCCTCATCCTGAAGCAGCGCAGCCACGCTTGGATGGGTGCAGACCACGATCTTTTGCTCATCGGATAACCGTCCGATCCGCCGGATCTCACGGAAGATCTCATAGGCCACCGTCGTGGGCGATTTCGTGTACCCTCGACCTTCGCAGTAATGGCAGGGTTCGGACATGGTCCGCAGGAGGTCCTCACGAACCCGTTCGCGCGAGATCTCGACCAGCCCCAGATCGGAGATGCGGGAAATTCTGGTCCGCGCTTTGTCGCCGGCCATCGCATCCACAAGCGCCTGATAGACTCTCTCTCGATTCTTCTCGCGCTCCATGTCGATGAAATCAATAATGATGATCCCACCGATCCCGCGCAACTTGATCTGGTAAGCGATCTCTTTGACCGCCTCCAGATTGTTCCTCAGGATGGTTTCCTCCTGATCGCGCTTTCCGACATAGCGTCCGGTGTTCACATCGATCACCGTCATCGCCTCGGTATGATCCACAACGATGTGCCCGCCGGACTTCAACCACACCTTGCGGTTGATCGCGCGGGAGATTTCCATTTCGATCCCCAGATGGTCGAAGAGGCTTTCTTCCTTCTCGTAATAGTGAATTCGGTTGGTCTGGTCAGGAAGCACGCGGTGGACAAACTCCTTCACCGCTTCATATTCCTCTTTGGAGTCAATGAGCAGGCGCTCCACCTTCCTGGTAAAAAGATCACGAACGACGCGGAACGTCAACGTCAGATCACTGTGGAGCAGGCTCGGCGCCGGCAGTTCCTCACGCTTTTTCAAGGCGTCCTGCCAGAGGACGTTCAGGAACTCGACATCGGATCGGAGATCCTCTTCCTTGACCCCTTCGCTCACCGTCCTGACGATGTAGCCATAGCCGGGCCGGCGCAGCCGCTTCATGATCTCTTTCAGCCGAGCTCGCTCTTCATCCTTCGGAATCCTCCTCGACACGCCGATGTGCTCCACGTTGGGCATAAAGACGAGGGATCGCCCCGGCAGGGAGATATACGTCGTGACCCGTGGCCCCTTGGTCCCGATCGGTCCCTTTGAGATCTGCACCATGAGCTCCTGGCCTTCTTGCAGGAGTTGCTCGATAGGACGTGTCGTCTGGCGACGAGGCCGCGGCATATCGGGACCCTTGTCATCCTCGTCGCTGTCCAGGAGGGTATCCCCTGGCTCCGTGTCCATGGAGAGGTCAGAGACGTGGATGAACGCGGCCCGCTCCAAGCCAATGTCGACGAAGGCTGCCTGCATACCCGGCAAGACCTTCACCACTTTGCCTTTGTAAATGTTGCCGACAAAGTCCTTCTGCTTGGCCCGGTCGACGTATAGATCCGTCACGACACCATTGTCCAAGACGGCCACGCGGGTTTCTTCCCGAGTGATGCTGATTGCGATTTCCTGCCCCATGTTCGCTCCTCGCAGTCCAGGCCGCCGCCTCGGTTGCTCCACTCCGTGAGCTGCCGCGATGGGCACGTGACCGCTCGCGGAGGGGCTACTCAGCCACAACGAGCCCGCGCCCTCCCGGAGACTGCTGCGTCAAAATGTGATCGGTCGAGAACCGTGAATGTTTGCGAGAGGCGGACGGCTCGAGGCTCGACCTGTCGCCGCTCCCCCGCCCGCCCTGCTCGCTCTTATGTTTGTGCTAATAAAACAGCGTCAGGCGTCTCCGCTTGATATTCAGCAACAGTCCGAGGGCAGCCATCGTGGTGACCGTCGCACTGCCTCCATAGCTCATCAGGGGTAGCGGGATGCCGACGATCGGGAACATGCCCACGGTCATACCGATATTCACCACCACGCAGAAACAGATCATCGCAATGATCCCTGCCGCCAACAATGCGCCGAGCATGTCCTTGGCAGTGTACGCTATCTCCAATGACAGAATGATCAATCCGACGAAAAGAGCCAGCAGCACCAGGACCCCTAGAAATCCCCACTCTTCAGCGAAGACCGCGAAGACAAAGTCGGTGTGCCCTTCCGGCAAGAATTTGAGTTGACTCTGGGTCCCGCCGTACAGCCCCTTTCCCACCAACTCCCCCGACCCGACAGCGATGCGCGACTGCAGCGCTTGGTACCCCTTTCCACCGGGATCATAGGCGGGATCCACGAAGGTCATCATCCGCTGTCGTTGGTAGTCGTGGAGCGACCCCCACATCATCTCCCAGGCGAACGGAAACAGCATGAGCGAAAAGAGCAGAATGATACCCAAGGCCTTGGACCGCACGCCCACCACCAGCAGCATCACGGCGTAAATCGCCAGAAAACTGAGCCCGCTGCCAAGATCGGGCTGTTTGAGGATTAGGAACAGCCCCGGCATCATGATCAGGGCTGGCAGCACGACCCGTTGCATCCACCCCTCGCGGGGGGCCCTGGCATAGTAGCTCGCGAGCACAAGGATCAGAACCAGCTTCGCGAACTCAGAGGGCTGAAACGCGAAGGGACCGACCGGGATCCACCGTTGTGCGCCGCGGCTCGTCTTTCCGGTGATCAAGACCACGACCAGCAACGCCAGCACGATTACATAGAGGGTGTACGACACTCGGGAAATCTGGTGATAGTCGAACAAGAGCATGATGGCAAAGGCCGCGCCTCCGAGCAGGATCCAGATCAGCTGCTTCACGTACAGCGGAAGACCGCCTCCGGGCTGGGCATAGGTCACGCTGTAAATGGAAAGGACCCCGACCGCCAGGATGGCACACACGACCGCCACAAACCGCCAGTCGAAACTGTCGAACTGCCGGCTATCCAGCACCCGGTCAATCATGCGTTTCCTGCGCCCGCAGAGCCGCCAGGATCGGCCCTGCCTCCGATCCCGATTGGACGACTCGAGGTTCGTAGGGCGCGAGTTTCACGAAGGCCTCGATCATCTGTTTGGCCAGCGGCGCCGCCGCCGACCCTCCATGCCCCATATTTTCGACCAGGACCGCCACCGCGATGCGGGGGGCTTCGACCGGCGCGTATGAGACGAACCAGGCGTGGTCCCTGAACTTCTTCGGAATGTCTTTCTCCGGTCCCGGCCGAAGCGCGGCGATCTGCGCTGTGCCAGTCTTCCCGGCAATGGTCACCAGGGAGGATTTGGCGCGGGTCGCGGTGCCCTCAGTCACCACGCCGGCGAGTGCGCTCCGAATAATCGCGAGCGTGTCGGGCTTGAGGTTCAGCCGGCTCAGTGGCACGCTCGGTAGTTCCAGCACACGCCCGGTCGCGCGATCCATTACTGCTCTGACGAGGCGGGGCCGAACCGGCACGCCGTTGTTGGCCACCGTCGCGGTGAGGGAGGCCATTTGGATCGGCGTCACGGTCACATACCCTTGGCCGATGGAAGCGGAAATGGTCTCGCCCGGCAACCACTGTTCGCCTCGAGCTTTCACCTTCCAGTCGGGAGATGGCACAATCCCGCCCCGCTCGGAGGGAAGCTCGATGCCGGTTGGGCTGCCGAGGCCGAAGAGTTTCGCATAGGAGGCGATGGTATCGATTCCCATTCGCTGGCCTGCGGTATAGAAAAACACGTCGCACGAGTGCACCAGCGCCTGGGTCACGTTCATCAGCCCATGTCCGCCCGCCTTCCAGTCCCGGTAGAAGCGCCTGCCAAACTGATAGCCACCCGCACATCGGATCTGCGTGGAGGGCTCGACTGTCTTGGTCTCGAGCGCAGCAGCGGCCATGGCGATCTTAAATACCGAGCCAGGGGGATACTGTCCCTGCGTCGCCCGATTGTTCAGCGGACGCCCCTCGTGCTGGACAATCTCATCCCACTGCTTGGGGGTCAGTTCCCGCGAGAGCACGTTCGGATCAAAGGCGGGCCTGCTTGCCAGCGCCAGCACCTCTCCGGTCTTGGGATCGAGGGCCACAATGGCGCCAGCCTCGTCACCCAACAACTCCTCCGCCAGCTTTTGCAGGCGAAGGTCAATGGTGAGGTAGAGATCATCTCCGGCCCGTGGCTTCTCCACCGAGACCGTCCGTTTCTCATGTCCCAGTGCGTCCGCTTCAATCAGCTTCTGCCCTGCACGTCCCCTCAGGAAACGGTCATAGGTTACTTCAACCCCGTACTGGCCCACGATACTCCCCTGATGGAGGTCCGCAAAGTCAGCCTGCTCCAGTTGGTCTGCCGACACCTCCCCGACATATCCGATCACATGCGAGGCTGTCAGCCCTGTCGGGAAATTCCGCTGAGATTCGGCTTGAATCATCACGCCAGGAAGATCCAGCCGATGGGATTCGACCTGCGCCGCCTCCCGCAGCGTCATGCGGTCCTTGATTTTCCTCGGTATGAGTTTGCTGGCTCGCTCGGACAATTTTTTCCGCAGCCTGGACTCATCGAGCCCTACGAGCGTCATGAGCTTCTGGACCAGCTCCTCTCGGTCCTGGACGTCTTCAAGGGTGACGTAGAGGCTGAAGCTCGAGACGTTGTTCGCTAGCAGCACACCGTTCCGGTCATAGATCAGACCACGGGCCGGCTCTAAGACGACGGAGCGGGTCAGATTGCTCTGGGAGAGATCGCGGTAGTACGGACCCTCGCGGATCTGGAGATGCCAGAGGCGAAGAGCCAGCAGCCCGACCACCAGCAACAACCCGATCTTTA
>JAHWYE010000015.1 GCA_020028195.1 Nitrospirota bacterium | reverse complement strand
GAGCGTGGAGACGTGACGCCCCTTCGCGTCGCGGATGCCCTTCACATCGGTCAGCACCAGTAATTTCTCAGCCTTGAGGGCAGCCGCCACCGCGCCGGCGACCAGGTCTGCATTGATGTTGTAGGTATTTCCTGCGCGGTCCGTCCCGATCGGGGCAATGACTGGAATGAAATTGTCTTCCTGCAAATTCACCAGCAGGTGGGGATTCACTGATTGCACCTCGCCCACCAGCCCGAAGTCTTCATCCGACGGTCCGTCCGGTTCCGTGCTCAGGCTTTCCGCCCAGGCCTTCGCGGTCAGCGGTTTGGACAGGATGAGCCCGCCGTCCTTGCCGGTAAGCCCGACCGCCTTGGCTCCGTGCTGGTTCAGGAGCGTCACGATTTCCTTATTGATCTTCCCGCCCAGCACCATCTCCACGACCTCCATCGTGGGACGGTCGGTGATCCGCACGCCTTGCCGAAACTTTGGTTCCAGACCCAGCCGGCTCAACATCTGATCGATCTGCGGCCCTCCTCCGTGTACGATGACCGGGTTGAGACCGACATACTTCATCAGGACCACATCCAGCGCGAATTTGTCCTTCAGCGCTTCGTCGATCATCGCCTTCCCGCCGTACTTGATGACCACCGTTTTGTCGGTAAAGGTCCGGATGTACGGGAGCGCCTCAACCAGGATGTTGGCCTTCTTGATCAGTCTGTTCATGCATGCCTCCGGCGTTAGGCTTGGGGCTTTGGGCAAGTGGCTACAGGGCTTTTCTGCCTATTGCCTCTGCCACTCGCCTCGCGGCTGTGTCATAAAATGAACCGGCTGAGGTCCTCGTCTTTCACAATCTCCTTCAGTCGGTCCTTCACGTACTGCGCATCAATCAGGATCTTCTGCTCAGTTAATTCAGGGGCGTCGAACAACACCTGCTCCAAGAGCCGCTCCATGATCGTGAAGAGGCGCCGGGCTCCGATATTCTCGGTGCGGTCGTTCACCTGCACAGCGGTCGCGGCGATCTCTTCCAATCCATCTGGAGTGAAGTCCAGCTTAATCCCGTCCGTTTCCAACAGCGCCTGATACTGCCGCACCAGCGCGCCGCGCGGCTCGGTCAGGATGCGAACGAAGTCCTGCTTGGTCAGGGGCTCGAGTTCGACTCGAATGGGGAACCGCCCCTGCAGCTCCGGTATCAGATCAGAGGGCTTGGCGACATGAAACGCCCCGGCAGCGATGAACAGAATATGATCGGTTCGGACCGGACCATACTTCGTGGTCACGGTCGAGCCTTCGACGATGGGCAGCAGGTCTCGCTGCACCCCTTCCCGGGACACATCCGGCCCCCCGCTTTTCTCGCGCCCCGCGATTTTGTCGATCTCGTCCAGGAACACGATCCCCGCTTCTTCCACCTTGGTCACCGCTTCCCGGATCACCTCGTCCATGTCGATCAGCTTCTGTCCTTCGTCCTGCGTCAAATGCTTCAACGCCTCGGGCACCTTCATGACGCGCTTCTTTTTCTTACCCGGGAACAGGCCCCCGAACATCTCCCGGAGACCGCTTTCGAGCTCCTCCATGCCGCCGACGTTCGAGATCACACCGATGGGAACGCTCCGCTCTTTGACTTCCGCCTCCACAGAGCGGTGATCCAGCTTCCCTTCGCGTAACTGGAGTCGAAGTTTCGAGCGTGTCGCCTCATAGGATTCGTAACCAGCCGAGTGAGCGCCCTCCTGGCCCGTCTCATCAAGGACGCCGGCTGCCGGTTTCGGGCCTGCGGGCGGAAGCAGGAGGTCGAGCAACCGCTCTTCTCCGAGTTGCTCAGCCCTTTGTCGGACCAGCTCAAGGCAGCTCGCCTTGACCATGCTGACCGACAGTTCCGTGAGGTCGCGGACGATGGATTCCACATCACGCCCGACGTACCCCACCTCGGTGAACTTGGAGGCTTCGATTTTCAGGAAGGGGGCCTGGGCCAACTTCGCCAAACGTCGCGCAATCTCGGTCTTGCCGACGCCCGTCGGGCCGATCATGATAATGTTCTTCGGCATGACCTCCTCGCGAAGGTCTGGGCCTAATTGTTGCCGTCGCCAGCGGTTGCGCAACGCGATGGCCACCATGCGCTTGGCGTCCTGCTGGCCGATGACGTAACGATCCAGTTCCTCCACGATCTGGCGAGGCGTCAGGCGGTCGAGGCTGGGTGGCTTCTTACGGGGCTCAGGCATGGATGATGGCCTTCAGCGCTTGAGTTCTTCGATGACGAGTTGCTGATTCGTGTAGATGTCAATGCCGCCGGCGATCCGCATGGACTCCTCGACGATCGCTCGCGCGTCCAGGGCCGAATGGTTCAATAAGGCTCGCGCAGCCGCCAGGGCATAGGGCCCTCCGGAGCCAATCGCCAGGACGCCATCCTCCGGTTCGACCACGTCGCCGGTGCCGGAGATAACGAAGGAAGAGTCGAGGTCCGCCACGGCCAGCAGGGCTTCCAGCCGCCTCAGCACCCGGTCGGTTCTCCAGTCTTTGGCCAGTTCCACCGCCGCCCTGGTCAGGTTGCCACGATATTCCTCCAGTTTGAGCTCGAACTTCTCGAACAGAGTGAAGGCATCAGCCGTGGCGCCGGCGAAGCCGGCCAAGATCTGATCACGGTGCAAGCGACGGAGCTTGCGGGCATTGCTCTTCATGACCGTGGTTCCCACGGTGACCTGTCCATCTGAGCCCATGGCCACGCTGCCCTCTCGCCTGACGCAAAGAATGGTGGTGGAGTGGATTTTCATGACGGCGTAGATCCACCTTTGTTCTGACTGCCGGGTGCCCGTCCAGCCCTCGGGTGAGTGCGGTCATACACAGCCATCAGTTGATCTGTTGCCAGGTGCGTATATTTTTGTGTCGTGCCGAGAGAGGCATGGCCGAGCATCTCCTGGATTGCCCGGAGGTCTGCGCCCTCGTCGAGAAGGTGCGTGGCAAACGAATGGCGAAGCGCGTGGGGACTCACGCGTCCCCCTGGGAGGCGACTGGAATAGGCTGCCACGATCCGTTCCACGCTGCGCGCGGTCAGACGGTCACCCCTGCTGTTTTGAAAGGCCGGAGTCTGCCCCAAGGCTGAGTGCCGGAGAGCAGCATGATACTCCTTGATCGCCGCCACTGCCACCGCACCGACCGGCACCAGGCGCTCCTTTCGCCCTTTGCCCCGAAGCCGGGCGAGCCCGTCGGACAGGTTGAGGTCGTCCAGATTCATGCCGACCAGTTCGCTCACACGAGCCCCGGTGGAATACAGGGTTTCGAGGATCGCACGGTCCCGCAGGGACAGCACCGTGTCTCCCTCGGGAAATTCCATGAGCGCGTCGGCGTCGTCCTTGGTCAGGACTCGCGGCAGGTGCTGCGGTTGTCTCGGCGTCCTGACCTCGGCAGCCGGATTCTGCCTGGTTCGGCCCTGCTCCGTCAGGAACCGATAGAAACTTCTGAGCGTGGCCAGCTTCCGCGCCAGCGAGGATTTCTTCTCTCCCTTCCGGTCCAACCACGCCAGGTAGCTGCGGATGGCGAACGAGTCCACGTCATCGGGCGAAAGCGCAGTCGCGGTGGCCGGACGGAACGTGCTCATAAAGGAGCAAAATTGACGCAGGTCCGATTGATAGTTGCGAATCGTCTCGCGGGACGCTCCCCGTTCTACCTCAAGAAACGTCACGAAAGCCCGGATCGCGTCTTCCATGCCTCGAGATCCTCCAGCGCACGCTGACCAATCAGGCGCCGCTTCTCGTCCTTGTCGCGGATCCGGCTCGGCAGAGGAGGGAACAGACCGAAGTTGGTGTTGATCGGCTGGAAGTGGCGGGGGTCGCTGGTGGTGATGTAGGTGATCAGACTGCCATAGGCCGTCGTGGGCGGAGGGGTCACCAGCGGAAGCCCCGCGAGCCCTCTGGCCGCATTAACGCCGGCCAACCCACCCATCGCAGCAGATTCAGTATAGCCTTCCACCCCCACGATTTGCCCCGCGAAAAAGGCCGTGCCGCGAGCCTTGAGCTGCAGCGTGTCTCTGAGCAGGTGCGGTGCATTGACGAAGGTATTCCGGTGCAGGCTCCCGTACCGGAGGAACTCGGCCCGTTCAAGGCCCGGGATCATGCGGAACACCCGACGTTGCTCCGGGTAGGTCAGCTTTGTTTGAAATCCCACCATATTGTAACAGGAGCGATGGATGTTCTCGGCCCGAAGCTGAACGACCGCATAGGGGCGAGTGCCCGTTCTGGGATCTTCCAGCCCCACAGGCTTCAAAGGCCCGAACTGCATAGTCTGGCGCCCACGTTCCGCCATCACCTCGATGGGAATGCAGCCTTCGAAATAGGAGGTCTTCTCGAACTCCTTCGGCTGGACTTTTTCCGACTTGACCAGCGCGTCGTGAAACCGATCGTAGGTTGCCTCGTCCATGGGACAGTTCACATAATCCGGCCCGCCCTTCTCATAGCGGGAGGCCCGGAACACGGCATCCATGTTGATGGAGTCCGCGTCGATAATGGGCGAGATCGCGTCAAAGAAATAGAGATTTCTTGAATGCGTCAGATCCCGAATGGCGGCGGTGAGGTTATCGGATGTTAAAGGACCGGTGGCGATCACACACACGCAGTCGGTCGGAATGTCCTTGATCTCCTCCCGAATGATCCGGACGTTCGGATGACTCTCCAAGGCTTGCGTGACCCGTTGCGCAAACAGCTCGCGATCCACGGCCAGCGCCGAACCAGCCGGTACACGAACTTCGTCTGCGACACGGATCACCAAGGAGTTCAGGCGTCGCATCTCTTCCTTCAGAATCCCCGACGCGCTCAGAACATCGCCCGACCCCAAGGAATTGGAACAGACCAACTCGGCCAGCAGCCCGGTCTTGTGGGCCTGGGTCTGTTCCTTAGGACGCATCTCGTAGAGCGTCACGCGCGCGCCTCGCGTCGCCGCTTGCCAGGCTGCTTCCGACCCAGCTAGACCTCCTCCCACGATGACCACATCATCGCGCATCCACTTGAATCTCCATCGAGAAGCGATTGTACGGGCCGTATTTGAATGATGTCAAGTTACGAAGAAGACCATGCGAATGGCAAGAGGCTGCGGCTCATAGCCATGAGTGATGAGATTTGAGCCGCACGCTAGTCGCGCACGACTTAGAAGCACCAGCAGGAATCTACCGTGCGCTAGCCTCGCGTCTCGTGCCCCGCGCCCGGCTTCAGTTCGTTGACGGGTCTTTGACCAGCGTGATAGACTCGCGCGCACGTGGGCGATTAGCTCAGTGGGAGAGCGCTTCCCTCACACGGAAGAGGCCACTGGTTCGATACCAGTATCGCCCACCATGACCACGAAAACGACCACACTGGACGCCACGTCAACCCAAATGAGAGTCACAACTGCTGGATTTTGACCGATCATCCGGCCGCTGCAGGCATCTATTAATCTACTGGACAGACTGGCAGGCTTGAGCTAGACTTATTGACATCTCTCCAGGATGTCGGTAATCTCTCAAGGGAAAAGAGAGGTGTCGCATGGGGGAATTACGAATCTTAGCAGGACTGGTCGTGGTGGTCGCTTTGCTCGTAGGGGGCTGTGGTGGATCACAACAGATGGTTGTCTATAATCAACCCACCAGCATTTACTCCACCATGGATAGCACGTCCTTGGTCTATACAAATCCCCGAGCCGCTTCGCCGTTGAACGATCATCCACTACGGTGGGTGGCGTTTATGGGGAACCCACTGGGGGTGGCTGTAGATTACTTCGTCAATCGACCGATCTACTTCGTGACGTCTTTGATGCCCGGCGTGTTTGGGTACAACAGCGAAGACGCGATGGTGGATTCGCAGCGGTGGACTCTGGCGTCCCCCTAACTCTATTGAGGTCGTCGGTCATCTGTCCGGTTTCGAAGGGCCCTTCCGAGGGCCCTTCGTGTTTTGAGTCAAAGCCATTTCGGGACCTTCTGCAGGGTAATGCCTTCTTGCCTGCGTGACATCCGAAAGCGGAGTCGTGTCGCTCTTCCTCTGACTGCTGTAGCGATAGGGCTGGTTTCGTTCGCCTGCGCGGCTGACCCACCTTCGAATCTTCCCCCTTCCGCCAGCGACCTCATTCTCCTCAAATCGGCCCGGCTGTGCGATAAGAAGGCGGCCTTCCTGCGAGGTCGAGAGGCAGCCTTGCTCCGTCGAGTGGTCTGGGGAAGCGGGGAGGAAGTGCGGATCGCCGCTAGCCACAGTGAGTCAAGGGCTGAGGAGTCATTTTTCTTCGACGAGGATGGGCTATTGGTCGGCGCGCTCTTTACCTTCCCCATCGGTCTCAACCTGAAACCCTATCCGGTGCTGCGGGAGACTCTGAGCCAGCTCAAGCCGACGCTTGAGTTCTATGTCAACGTCGCCCAGGTAGGGAGCCGAGCCAACCTTGATACCAGCGCGTTGTATATGACTGGCGATGAAAAAAGTACGACTCAATACATCGTCCTCGGCGGGGCTGACGTTCCGTCATTGCTACTCGCTTCCTTTTCGGTAGACCCCTATGCCACCCTGCTGTCCCCACGTCGAAAAGAGTTCCTGGCCCGAGTCGGGGGGACCGACAAGAGCAAAAGCAGTCTGCGCACGGATAGTAAGGGCGACGAGGATAAGGAGCTCTTCCCGGCGCTTCAAGAGTTTGCGAGGGGCGAGGCCGCTCACCTCGCCTACTGTGGCACACGCAACGACGACATCGCGGTCGTGGCTTATCAGAAGGCGATCAAGCACGGTTTCTCCAATAAGGTGCAACTCGCAGAAGCCTACCACAAGCTGGGGCTGGCCTTGAAAGGAAAGGGGGAACTGGAGGAAGCCAGGGACGCGATCCAGCAGTCTCTCGTGATTCAACCCAACCGACCGGAGGTGCTGAACAATCTTGGCGATGTTTACAAACAGCTCGGTGATCAGGAAAAAGCGCTCAAGGCCTTTGAAAAGGCCGTGAGCCTCCGGCCGAACTATCCGCTCGCACGCTTCAACTTGGCGGAGGCCTACGAAGCGGTCAACCCCAAGCTGGCGATCTCTGAGTATGAAACCTACCTGGCCTTAGTGGAAGGAATTCCGGAAGAAGCCGACCGAGCCGCTCTCGCTCGCCGACGGGTGAAAGCACTCACTCGATGAACAAGCGGGACTCTCCGCGACATCACTCTACAGACGGATTCGTTCTTCCTGCTCTTGGAGAGTCTTGCACTCGATGCAGAGCGTCGTCACAGGCCGAGCCTTGAGGCGTTTATAGGGGATCTCCTGCCCGCAGCGCTCGCAGATGCCGTAGGTATTCGTTCCCATTCGGTTGAGCGCCTCGTCAATTTTTTTCAGCAGTTTCTGCTCGCGTTCCTTCAGCCTCAGCGTGAAGTTCTGGTCCACCTCTGCCGTGGCCTGGTCGCTCTGGTCCGGAAACGCTTCGAGTTCGGGCCGGTGCACCAGCAGCACGCCCGCTTCTTCGAGGAGCGCAGCCCGTTGCCGTTCGAGGTCACTGCGGATGTCGCCATACTTGCCGGCCGGTCGTCGATTGAGTTTTTTGACGCGCGTGGCCGGAGCGGATTTCGTAACACGTTTGGGAGAGACTCTGCTTTTGCTCGGCTTGCGTACTGGCATGGCCATAGGGCGGGGACTATATCAGCCTTGCGTGTGCGCCGTCAATTCTCACCGGGCTCTTCACGTCCACCAGTGGTTGCGCAGGTCAGGGCACCCTCACAGGTCCCGTCTGCCTTCGATGGATTTGATGAGCGTCACCTCGTCCGCGTACTCGATATCCATCCCGACCGGAATGCCATACGCGATCCGAGAGACCCTCACGCCGTAGGGCTTCATCACCTTCGTCAGGTAGATGGCCGTCGCCTCCCCCTCGATGGTCGGATTCGTGGCGACGATCACTTCCTGCGTCTCTCCCTCCTTCAATCGATCCAGCAGGTCCTGCGCGTGAATGTCAGCGGGACCGATCCCATCCAGGGGAGACAGCGCCCCGAGCAAAACGTGGTAGAGACCACGGTATCCACCGCTGCGTTCGATCGCGTAGAGGGTGCTGGGTTCTTCGACCACAAGAATCTTGGTCTGGTCACGTTTGGGGTCGAGACAAAACTCGCAGAGTTCACCCTCGGCAATATTCCGGCACCGACGGCAAAAGGTCACTCCCTCCTTGACGGCCTGGATCGCTTCCGCCAGGCGCAGGGCCTCCTCTCGTTCGGCCTTCAGGAGATGGAAGGCCAAGCGTTGGGCGGTCTTCTGTCCGATTCCCGGCAACCGGACCAGTTCCCGGATCAATCGGAACAATAAGCTTTGTTGATCGACACCCATGATCGCAGCCCGAACTTCGTGATTTGCGAATCTGGTGATCGTGTCAATTGCTCGATCGGCCAATCACTCAATCATCCAATCACACTTTCTCAGAACAGGCCCGGAATGCTGAGCCCTCCCGTGAGACCCTTCATTTCTTCGGTCATCATCTCCCGCGCTTTGCGCAAGGCTTCGTTCGTCGCCGCCACGACCAGATCCTCTACCATCTCAACATCGCCGGACTTGAGCACCTCCGGATCGATCTTCACGGCAACCACCTGCATCGCACCGGTAGCGGTCACGATCACCATCCCGCCACCGGCTGTGCCTTCCACCGTCTTGCCGGCAGCCTGTTCCTGGAGTTTGGCCAACTGCTCCTGCATGGCCTGGGCCTGTTTCATGATGTTGCTGATGTTGCCGAACGGATTCTTGGTCATTCACGAGCCTCCTTCTGCGGAGCGACCTGGCGAACGTCGACGACCTCCACGCCAAAGATATCCAGCGTACGTTTGACCAGCGGATGGGAACGAGTCTGTTGCAGCAGGGCCTGCTTCTGGTCTCGTTCCTTAGCCGCGCGGATCTGGGCCGGGCTCAGGCCGGCTGGCTGTCCATCGCTCAACTCCATCACGCGCAGTCGAACCGCTTGACCGGCCAACTCAGCGCAGAGGTCGGCGACCACGCGAATGTTCTGTTCGTTCTGAATTCGCGCAAGCGCCACCGAGGCGCTCTTGGGATAGCCGATCGTCACCTGGTTGCCTTCGATGCCGACCAGCGTGCCCATCTCCAAAAAGGGGGCGATGTTCGGATGAACGCTCGCGACTCGTTCCAGGACCTGTTCCCAGTTGAATTGAAACGGAGGAGTCGCGTCGCGCGCCTGATTCGCACTGGGCGGACTCGGCAGTGGGTCTTCGGATCGGCTGAGCGGTCTTCCGCTCATCGAATCATGAACCAGACTAGATTCCTCAGGCACAGGTCGCGGAACCGAGCTGGGTGGAGCGGTTATCTTCTCGGATTGTGGAGCCGATTGCTCAGATGGCAAGGTGGTGGCTGTGCCGGTTGGCGAGCCTTGACCCACAGGCGCCGGCTCATTGGGGGCAGAGTGATTGGTGAGGGGAGGGGCGGGCTGTGTCGCTCCACGGGTTTCAGACCGTGGCTGGGCAGCCGGAACACGGTTGGACGAAGCCGATCTCGCGCCGAGCAGGAAGCGCGTGGCGCGGACGGCAGCGACTTCCAACACGAACCTCGGGTGCGCGCTCATCCGCAACCCGTCCTCGGCTTGCGAGAGGACCCGAAACAACTCCTGGAGCTGCTCGGCGGTGAAGGCCTTGGCGTCGGTCACAATCTGGAGAATTTCTTCTTTAGATAACTCGATCAGGCCATGCAGTCCCTCTGGCGACGGCACCACCGCAGCCACTAGCAGATTGCGGACGTACTCGACCAGATCGCTGCAGTAGGCCCGCAGGTCATGACCTTGGTCGAGGAGCTGGGCGACGATCCGCACAGCCGCCTGACTGTCCTGCGCAATGATGGCCGCAATCATGGCTCGAACGTGTTCCTGGGGTACAGCCCCCAGCAACGTCTCCAGATCGGCGTGTCGGATGGTCTTCCCGCCAAACGCCACAGCCTGGTCCAACAGACTGAGAGCGTCCCGCATGCTGCCTTCGCTGGCCCGAGCAATCGCGGTGAGGCTGCGGTCTTCCACGGCGATACCTTCCTCTGCCGCGACGTGACGAAGGCGTTGGATGATCTCGGACCGCGGGATCCTGCGGAAATTGTAATGCTGGCAGCGTGAGAGGATCGTCGCGGGAATCTTGTGGATCTCGGTGGTGGCGAAGATGAACACCACGTGGGCCGGTGGTTCTTCGAGCGTCTTGAGGAGGGCGTTGAACGCCGAATTCGACAGCATGTGCACTTCGTCAATGATGTAGATCCGATACATGCCTCGGAACGGCGTGAACTTCACGTTTTCGCGGATTTCCCGGACGTCATCCACGCCCGTGTTCGAGGCGCCGTCAATCTCGATTACGTCCACCGACGTGCCTTGGGTGATCTCGATGCAGGCAGGGCACGTATTGCAGGGCGTGCCGGTGGGACCCTTCTCGCAGTTGAGCGCCTTGGCGAGGATGCGCGCGACCGTTGTCTTGCCGACCCCGCGGGTGCCGGAGAACAAGAACGCGTGCGCGATCCGCTTGGTCGTGATGGCGTTCACCAACGTCTGGACGACGTGGGGCTGACCGATCACTTCCTCAAACGTGCCGGGCCGGTATTTTCTCGCCGAAACCTGATAATCCATCATCCTCTGCTCGATTTAAGGCATCTACATCGAATGACCGACGCTCGCAGACCCGTAGCACAGGTCGTGAACAGCTCAGCCCGGAAGCGGATGAGGCCCATTATTTTGGTTCAACTCGAAAAGTCGCTTCGCGACACCTTTACATGGGCCAGGACAATCACTGCCTTATGGTACACCTGGCGCGCCATTGCCTGCTGGCTCACAATCGGAAAGTTTCTCTCGCGCCAAAGAGAAGCGGGGCCAGGTGATCCTGCGGCACCCAGACTAGCCTGCTTACCGTTGCTTCCTTCCGGACCTGGCGGGGTTCACAGGATTCTGTTGCACAGGGCCCAGCCCCTTTTCCTTGGCGCGCTAGAAACGCTCCGACGGTGAACCATTGGGCAGTGACGCGCCACAAGTACCTTCGGGCAGTAGCGACGAACGCCGTAAAGCGGTGTCGCGCTGCGCGACATGATCACAAGTCGTTGCGGTTATTCCGGCGCTGCCTCAATCTCCCTACTTCTTTAGCTCGCACTGCCGGTTGCCCTTTTCCATATGATCCTTGTCGCGAAGCGACACCTTATCACGGCAATGGAAATTCATGGCCCCTTGGTACACGTGGCGCGCCCCTGCCCGTTGGCTGATAATCCGGTGGCTTCTGTCGCGCCAAGTTGGCGGAGAGGGTGGGATTTGAACCCACGGTGCCGTTGCCAGCACACGTGCTCTCCAGGCACGCCGAATCGGCCGCTCTCGCACCTCTCCGCGCCATCTGTGAGCAAAGAACGTGGCATCTTAGCACGCGACCCCTCTAGCGGCAAGGCGGGTCAGCCACGTAATGTGAGTCCGGCTTGACGGCGCGCCCTGGGTATGGTTTTCTCAGTTTGGATACGCGAACATTCTTTGCCGCCGCGAAGAGTAGCTATCTCATGACCATCCAACCTTTCGATCCAGTCCGATACAAAGCAGGACTACGGCTGGACTGGGACGCTGTCGCTGCTGGCTGGAAGCAGTGGTGGAAGACCATCGAGCAGGGGGCGCAGCCGGTCAGCGATCGGTTGGTTGCGTTGGCTAAGATACAACCAGGACACTGGGTGTTGGATGTGGCCACCGGCATCGGCGAGCCAGCCATTACCGCCGCTCAGATCGTGGGCCCAACGGGCCGCGTCGTGGGAATCGATCAGGCCCCACGGATGCTCGCAATCGCTCGCGAACGCGCGGCCAGTCTCGGATTGCAACACATTGACTTCGTGGAAATGGACGCGGAAGCGCCTGAGTTTCCCGCATTCACCTATCACAGTATCCTTTGCCGATGGGGTCTCATGTTCCTCCCAAATCTTGCAGCCACTCTGCGTAAATTTCGAGGGCTGTTGAAGTCTGAGGGGCGGTTGGCCGCAGCCGTCTGGGGGCCACCAACCAATGTTCCTTTGATCAGTGTGACGATGAACACGGTGAGGCACGTACTCAAGGTACCGCCACCACCAGCGGATCTCCCCGGTCCCTTCAGCCTGGCTGATGTGACCGTGTTGGAGCAAACTCTCTCGAAGGCCGGATTCACCGATATCCGCAGCGAGCAGCTGACCGTCACGATTGAATGGGCATCCGCCGAGGCCTACACCGGATTCCAGCAGGCCATCGCGGCGCCGATTCAGGCGATGCTCGTCAATGAACCCACTGAGCGGCAGGAGCACGTCTGGCGAGCCGTGACCGATGCAGCGCGAAAGCACGCCGACTCGGAGGGCATTCTGAAGTTGCGGAACCAGGCCATTTGCGTCACCGCACGCCGGTAACAGCCCCTCGCCTTGACCCGCCGTGACCCTCTTCCTATACTACTCGCCACGGCGAGAGGAGGGACCATGATGAAAGTCCTGCTGGGCAT
>JAHWYE010000129.1 GCA_020028195.1 Nitrospirota bacterium | reverse complement strand
GCGTAAAAGACTTCCAGGCGGCTGCGGAAATCGTCACGCAGGACCTGGATTGCATCGAGCGTCTCGCGCGCCTTGCTCACGGGGTGCCTTCACAAGCCTCCGTGGGGAAACAGGATAATGCATTGTGGCTGCGCTGGCAAGACGGGCCGGTGCGTTCGAAACATAACAAGGCCTGTAGTACAGTCCCCGCTCCTCGACGAATGAACAATGAATAGATAGGAGGTTCGCATGCACACCGTGAGACTGGCCACGTCGCTCGCTCTGGCAATCCTGGTGACCATCGGCTGCGCTACGCACCCAGGGATGAGGGATCACGGTGGAGGAGAGCCTGGGGCCTCCGCCCTCGACAGGGGGCTCAAGGAAATGGCGGTCCTGATCGAGAAAACGGTCCAGGATCCCGAGAAGGCCAAACAGGCACAGGGGATCGTGGAGGAGATTGTGGCCGAGGTCAAGCAATCGAACCAGCAGAATCAGCAGTTCCACCAACAGCTCTACAAGCTGAATGAAAACTATGAGGCGGGGCCTGAAGAGTTCACAAAGATTTTGGATGACCTCAACAACAACAGGATGAGAACGGCAAGCAAGATTCTTGGACTGCGGTTCAAGATGAAAGCCTTGCTGACAGCGCAAGAATGGAACGCCCTGTCTGAGAGCATGGCCATGTCCCGGAGCAGGTACCGGCATGGGACCTGAGGACTCTGGACAGCGGGCGTCCGGTTCAGCTCAGACTGCCTGGGTCAGTGGTGTAGTTCAGGAACAACAGGTCAGCTAGGGTTCCGTTGATTTCCAGGGCTGTCAGCGATGCATGGTCGATCCTGAGCTGGCGAACGGTTTTCAGGTCAAGCCGGAGATAGTGCGCGAGGATTGTGCGGACCACGTCAGCATGGGAGACGAACAGGAGCCGGTCGGCTCCTGCTCGGGTGCGGGCTCGCTCGACCGCGGCGACTGCTCGTGTCTGGACCTCACTGAGCGTTTCTCCGCCCGGGGGGCGAGCTTCCTCTGGCCTGGTGTAGAACTGTTGCCTGGCGAACTCGTCGGTCAGGTGCTTCCAATACTGTCCCTCCCATTCCCCCACGTTAATCTCAGTCAGCCCCCGATCCGCCGTGACCGGCACCTGTAGGGCCGACGCGAGGATCTCGGCCGTCTGGAGCGCCCGGGCGACCGGGCTGGAATAGAGCGCATGGATTGAACGGCTCTTGAGGAACGTGGCGAGCCGTTTCACTTGGGCCTCGCCGGTCTGGTTCATCGGGACCGGCTGCTCGCCCATGATCTGGCCGCTGCGGTTCCAGTCCGTCTCGCCATGTCTGACCAGAAAAAGCGTGGACACGCGGAGCTCCCTATAGGCTTTCAACTGGCCGTGGATCTCGAAGCGGTGGGTCCTGTGACCAACTGCACGCGAGTCCAGGTTTGGGCTCCATCCTTGCTGCGATAGAGTCCGCTGCCGTTGGTTCCTGCATAGAGCGTGTGCGGATCAAGAGAGCTCAGGACGATCGCGCGGATGTTGAGGGTTTCTAGACCCTTGTTCATGGATTGCCAGGTTTGGCCGCCGTCGAAGCTTTTCTGAATCCCGGCGCGACCTCCGACATAGAGGACCTGGTTCTGCGTGGGATGGATCACGAGACTACTGATGAACTGATCTGGCAAGGATTGCCCGATTCGCTCCCAAGAATCGGCTTGATTCTTCGTCCTGAACAGGCCCTTGGTCGTGCCGGCGTACACCGTATCGGGGTCGACCGGATCAACCACGAGCGTGTTTACGCCCAATGCGAGAGCCGCTTCCAACACCTCTCCTGGGATGAGTCCGTTGTTGACCTTTCGCCAGCTGGTCGCGCTGTCCTGGCTCCGATAGACGCCACCGGTCGTGCCGGCGTAAAGGACGCGCGGGTTTTTGAGATTCATCGCCAGGGTCACCACGATATGGACTTCCTTCATCCCCGTCATCTGCTCTTCCCAACTACGTCCGCCGCTGGTCGTGCGAAAGACGCCGACCGTCGTGGCCGCATAAATCGTTTCGGTGTGGTCCGGATGAAACACGAACTGGTTGACGTAGGACACATGCTCTTTGAGCCCGACGTTATGGGGAAGCCAGCGTTGACCGCCATCGGGGCTTTTGTACACGGCGTCCCCCATGGTGCCGGCATAGACGGTTGCGGGCAGTAGTGGATCGACCGCGACGGTGGTGACCCGTCGCGCGCTGAAGTCGGGAAACTTTTCCCAGGATTGTCCGCCATCACGGGTCTTATACACTCGTTCGTTCGTGGAGACGTACAGAATGTTGGGATTCGTCGGATGGACTGCAATCGAGACGATGGCGTCGCTCTGCTTGCCGCAGGCGGTCGGGAAGACACAGATGACTAAGGTTGCGAGTGCTCTTTTCAGCATCCTCAATGTCGCTGCCTGAATCGTTCCGCATAGCCGGTCAGCTCGACATAGCCCTGGCCTGCCACAGCGGTGCCGCGGAACACCCCGGTGGCGTCGACGGCCCCTTCCCAGTACGTGACCTGGGTGCTTCGACTGGTCAGCAGCTCCTGGTCGGAGAGCCGCGGTGTCAGGTCCAACGAAAGACCCAGCGTCGGGGCGGCAATCCGCCATCGGCTGGGATAGCGGGCTCCGCTCGCCTGGCTCGTCCAATGGTTCATAACCTCGACCTGCAGGTCGATTGCTGAGAGATGATGCGATCGCCCATCCGGGAAGACCAGCGTTCCGCTCGATGCAGGGTCAGCGGTGCCATCAGCTCGGCGGAGGCGGTAGAACATCAACTCGTGCCGGTTGTCGAGTTGAAGGCTGAACCAATCCCATCCGACCAAATCCTCCGCAAGGTCTGCGGAGCCGAACTCGTGATCCATCCAACTCAGCCCCGTGACTGTCTGGGGCTCTCCATGGATGGAAAGAGTCCCGGTAGTTCCCAGCCTGGTCAGCGAGTAATAATGGGAGGCCTGCTCCGGCGCGTCTCCCTTTCGGCTGACTCCCCGTTCCCCGTGGACGACCGGCGGCTTCTCCGGGGCCAGCGTGAGGTCAATCGAGAAATCCTCGGCCGAGGCCTTGAGATGATGCGCATTGCGCTGAGCAGAGGTCGCCTCTGTGAGCCAGCGATCGATCCAGACGCGCAGCCGTCCCGCCTCGGCGCCAGCCTTACCAATCCCGGCGCGGCTCGCCTTTTCGGCGTACCGGAACCGTCTTTTGTCCAGGTCCGACAGGGCGAGATGGGCCAGATAGAGATGCCGGATCGCCCAGCGCGAGGGGTTGGCTCGGACCTGCTGCTGGTCAAGGCCCGTTCGGAAAAAGGTCAACTGATAGCCGAAGCGTCGGCCGCTGTCCGTAGAGAGATGACCGGTGTAGTACCACCACTCGGTGCGGAACTCGTCATGGGATCCATGGTCGTGCGGGAAGCGATAGATGTATCCGGGACTTGCTAAGCGAAAACCGGCATCCGAGGAAGCAGGCGAGATACCGCGGTTCCCTGCCTCGGGATCTGTCGCCAGGAGCGTCGCGAAAAGGACTATGAGAGTGACCGAAGAGATGCGTCGGCGCTTCTTGCCTGTGATCTCGTTCACAGTTGCTGCGTTGGACGACTGGTTGATCAATGATTACCTTCTTAGTGTGAAGAGGCTTATAGCACGCTGGCCTCAAAGGCGCAATTCTCCTTGACTGGCAAGGGTTTTCTCGATTTCGTTCGTTGCAATTGATGACCCTGGTGAGGTTGACAAGCCTCGGGAGCTTCGGCTATCGTGAGACATGCAAATCCAGCCGGACCGCGCTCCTCAAGATAAAGAACAGCAAGACGAAGGCGCGGTCTTCCGCGTGCCGGAGCGCATTCCGGTGTTTCCTCTTCCCAACGTGGTGTTTTTCCCTAAGACCTACTTACCTCTGCTTATCTTCGAGCCTCGGTACCGCGAGATGGTGACCGACGCCGGCGCGCGGGGGCAGTGTATCGGGATGGCCCTCTTGAAGGAAGGCTGGGAGCACGAGTATTACGGCAACCCTCCCATCTTTGAGATCGGGTGCGTCGGACGACTGGTCAGCGTCCAGCGATTGCTGGACGGCCGCTTCAACATCCTCCTGCAAGGATTGCAGCGGTATGAAATTCGCGAACAGTTCTATGACAAGAGCTATCGCCAGGCCAGCGTCAAGCTCAAGCCGCGCGGGCAGGAGGCCGATCTTGAGGCATCTGTCCGATCGGATCTCATCCGCGTTCTGGACGAATATCTTGGTCAACGAGAGGATAGTCATCTCTGGCAAGGGTTTTTTCGCCTGGATGTGAACGATGAAATTCTCGTCAACACCCTTTCGACCCACCTCGAGTTCACTCCGCTCGAAAAGCAGTTCCTGCTTGAAGCGGACAGTCTGCAGCAGCAGGCCCGTCGCCTCAGCGATCTGATCCAGTTCAAAATCCATGAACGGGACGGAACGAAGGGCTGGGGGTGATGGACCAGACGGTCGCCATCGAGACAGCCAGGTTGGGCAAGGTCTATGACGGGGTGACCGCCATCCAGGAGCTTTCCTTCAAAGTCTTTGCCGGAGAGATCTTCGGGCTCTTGGGGCCCAACGGGGCGGGCAAGAGCACGACCCTCCGGATACTCATCACGCTCCTGCGGCCGACCACCGGTCAGGCCACGGTGCTGGGTCATGACGTGGTCCGGGAGGCTGACTGCGTGCGACGATCGGTCGGCTACGTTCCGCAGGAGCGTGCCATTGATCGCTTCCTCACAGGGCGGGAACACCTGCTGCTGCTCGGCGACCTCTATCATCTGTCTAAGGACGAAACGCAGCGGCGGATTGCGGAACTCCTGAAGCTGGTCGATCTGGAAGACCAAGCGGACCGGCCCGCCAAGACCTATTCAGGGGGGATGAAGCGCAAGCTGGATATCGCCTGCGGCCTGTTGCCGAATCCGAAAATCCTCTTCCTAGATGAGCCAACCCTCGGCTTGGATGTCCAGAGCCGCCTCCGGATCTGGGATTATGTCCGTCATCTCCATGAGCGGGGCATGACGATTGTCTTGACCACGAACTATCTTGACGAGGCGGACCGGTTGTGTGATCGGTTGGCCATCATTGACGGCGGCCGCATCAAGGCGCTTGGGTCGCCCAGCGAGTTGAAAGCGGGGCTGGGCGGTGACATCGTGTCCGTCATCCTGGGCGCGGGTGAGATGACCCGTGTAGAAGCGTTGGCCTCCGCCTTGAAAGGGCTCCCGTCCATCAAGTCCATTAGCACCAAGCCGACGGGGCTGGACATCCGCGTGGAGTCTCCGGAGAAGGCCTTGCCGGCGGTACTCGAGGCGGCGAATCGCCTGGCCTGTCGAATTGAGTTCATTGACTACCACCGTCCGAGGCTGGACGATGTGTTCGTGGCTCACACAGGCCACGCGATTCGAGAGGAATTTCCAATGGAGAATGTTGAATCATGACTGCAGAAGGTTTAATTGACGGAACATCAACGTTTAACATTCACATTTGAACATTAGGAGTCATGAAGCACTACTGGCAAGAAATCAGTGCGCTGACCATGCGGTGGGTTCGCCGGCTCAGTCGCGAGAGGTTCAGCATGCTGTTCACCCTGGTGCAGCCGATG
>JAHWYE010000128.1 GCA_020028195.1 Nitrospirota bacterium | reverse complement strand
ATCCTACAACAACACTTTTTGTGGTAGATTTGCACTCTAAAGGACGGCCCCCATCGCTGCACGAAAAGTGGCCAAGAGCCATAATCTGGGTCCAAGAGACATTTTATTTGCAGCGAATGTGGGCCGAACCGAGGGACGTTTGCGAGCCAGAAGGATTATGTTTGTGGGCTGTCATTTTTCAGAATAAATGCGACTCGAGCGTTAAAAATGCGACTGACTCAAAGACTCTGGTGCATGACACCAGAGTCGACGGACCTCACTGCGCCGTATGAGGCGAATTTCATACCCGCAAACCGGCCGCGAGCCACTTGCCCAACCGCTTCCTCATACCAATCGGGCGGGAATGAGAAATGACTACTGAGGTCCGTTCGGGTCAGTCTCGCCATGGCGCACATGGCCACGAACTGATCCGGCCAGTCGTCGAGCCACCAACCGAGCAGCAGCAGCAACGTGAAACGGTCAGCAACCGAGAGGACTTCAAGCGCTCGTCCCCGAGAGGCAGGAAAAGAAGGCTCAAAATACGGTTCGCCCAGGTATCCACAGAACCCTCGGCGCAGCTCCTGAGCGCGGCTCCGGGTGATCAAGAGGCGCCCAAGTTGTTGCAGCACGTACAGGTACTCTTCCGTCGAAACGGATTCCGCTTGAGAGAGGGGATACCAGCCTTGGCGAAGGGCTTCGACCAGCAACGTCTGAAACTGCATGACGCGATGACGACCGGCCGTGTGGTCTAAGGCGGGCGCCCAAGAGCGGCGGGCATCGAACTGACAGCGGTAGCAACAGGTGATGGCATCGGCATCACGTGGGACTTGATGAATGTTACACGGAGCGGCACAGGCTACGCACCGATCCAGCAACCGGCAATGATGCGGTGCACAGACGGTCACAAAGACGAGTCGCCAATAGCAGCGGAAGTAGGGATCAACATCTTCCTGGAGGCAATACGGACAGTATTGTAACCAAGGGCGATGTCGGCGGCCGTCACGCAAACCGATACTGAGTATCCACGCGGAGAGCCCGTTACTGTAAAGTTCTGGTATGGGAAAGCCACGGTAACCTGAAAAGGTCGTCTCAAGAACCCGTGCCGGTGGCGTTGCGGTTCGGTCCATCAGGCTCTGCAGCAGAGTGTCATCGAGGCCTTTGTCAACGTCGCGGTTCCAGAAGGCCGAGTAACGGCCGATGCTGGCACCAAAGCGACTGGCTTCCATCCCGTAGGCGCGGCTTAAGCGCACCAGCCAGGAGGACAGCAGTTCATTGTTATAGGGCTTCAAGTGAAGCGGCCAGAATCGTCCCGACAAGCCCGCGTCACACCAGGCGTTCGGCACGGCGACGGCGCTCCGACGGCGGGACCCAGTCGATGGCAGCGAGAACCTTCTCATCCATGCGCTCGGCGCCGGAGTGCACGGCGTAGACCGCAGCAGAGGTGAGCAAGACGGACAGCTCGCCGAGGCTCCCCTCGCTCAGCGCTAAGAGCTTACGAGCCACCTGCTCATTGGCCAGGCGCGACGGTTTGCGCAGAGGAAACGTCCGCTCAAAGCTCGCCAGGAGCATCTGGAACTCCTGGTTCAGCTGCCAGGGCGGCAACGCGGCCGGCTCGAAGCGATTGGCCAACTGTGGATCGGCCTGCACCGCCCGCAGCGCCTCTTTGGTTCCCAACCCCACGAGCGGGATCTGCAGATCGTTGCCCAAGTACTTGAGCACATTGAGAAACTGCCGCTGTTTGGTCACCGGTCCGGTCAGGACGTTGTGCACTTCGTCGATGATGAGCATCCGCAAGCCGATCTGTTTGAGGATACGCAGCACCTGGACCTGCTTCTGGGCCACGCGCTCGCGCGGATTATACGGGGCGAAGAGGGCTTCCAAAATCGCATTATAGAATCGGCCCTCGTCGGGTCCGGGTGGGGCCTGGATCGCCAAGACCTCGACGATGGCGGCGTCACCGTTGGGGTTGTCGTCAGCCGGATGTAACTGCACAAAGCGATTGGCCAGCATGGTTTTGCCGGCATTGGTGTCGCCCACGATCAGCAGATTCGGCATGCGATGGGTCTTGGGGTGGGTGAGCAGATCGTCGAGCTTGTCAAGCAGCTGCTTGGCGCGGGTGTAGCCAATCCAGCGCGGCCGACGAATGTGGTCGATGCGTTCGGCCGCCGATAGGTCAAGCACCTCACGAGCAGCGGTGTTCAGATGTCCCCCATCAACCATGGAGTTCCTCGATCTCATCAAAGGGCTGGATCTCCTCTGCACGAGCCAGCCGCTGGTTAGGGCCCAACGTCCACGACTCGGGCCGAGGTCGGTCGACGTGAGCATGTCCGCGTCGCCGTTGGGCCGCACGACGTGCCTTCTTCGTCTCATGGGCCGCTTCCGCTTCCAGCACCCGTAGCCGGTTGTAGGCGTCAAAGATCAGGTCCTCGTTGACCGACTTGCGTCCTTCTTCTTTGAGCGTGCGCCGCACCTCTCGCAGCTCCCAGACACTGATGGGGGGATGAACGGTATTGCGGTAAGGAATTTCGAAGTACCGCTTGAGCTCCGGATCATAAAAGTAGACCCGGCTGATGTCACGCGGGTCGCGGCGCACGATGAACTTCCGTTTGCGTTTCCCCGTTGTCTCATGCGGATCGGTACTGTGAATCCAGGGCTTGAGGACGTCGTCATAGTATTGAATCTCGTCGATCACAAGGCCGTGGGGCTGCACGGTACGTTCGGCATAGGGCATAAAGGTGAGGCGCAGCTCGGTCTCATCCAATAACCGCTCGGGCAAGCCGCGTCCCGGGCGCTCGTCGGTCCCAAAGATGCCCTCTTCATACTTCTGCAGCGGCGTGATGCCGAGTTCACTATGGAGACGTTGATGATAAATCTCCACAATCAGGATCGAGAGCCACCGCTCAAACTCGGACAAGGTCATGGCCGCATGCTGCTCGGAATCATAGGTTCCCCTGGCCACGGGATTCGAGAAGGTACTTCCCGGCAGCGTGTGAATCTCATGGTTGAGCGTGCCCAGTAGGCGTTCGATATGGCCCCCGAAGTGCGGCCGCGCGACCGGGCGCCAATGCAGATCGATGCGGTATTCCTCACACGCCTTGTGGAGCATACTGCCGCGGAATTCTTTCGCGTTATCGGCGTGCACGGTATCCATGATCCCCCAGACCGGCCAGGACGTATTAATCTCGTGTCGAGCCAGCCAGGTGTCCTTGGGCAAAATCGCATGGGCTAGACACAGACCCACCGCCAAAGCCCCCGGCGGGTCAAAGCTCACCGAAAATCCCGTGACCATCCGACTAAAGACATCAATCGCCAGGGTGATCCAGGGCCGACCGACCGGACGACGGTGCACATCATCGACCAGAATCAGATCCACCGGCGTGTGGTCGATCTGCACCACTGCTAGCGGCCAGTTGGCGCCAGGAAAAACTCCTTGAATCGGTGCATACTTGTCCCGGACAGCTTTGCCGCCCTCACGGCGACGAAGCTTCTCTTTGTCACTCAAGGCCTTGATGCGGTTGCGCACGGTGTTGGGATGGGGGCGCTTGATCCCCGCGTTGTGGCAGCGGCGTGCGACCTCATGATACGTATGCTGCGCCGATCGTTTCTGGCCGCTGAGATAAAACTCGTCGAGGGTGGCGGTGAGGATCGTCTCCACCTCGGGATCAAGGAGGGAGTGTCCACGACGAATCCCACGTTTGGCCGGAACCAGGGTAGAAAGCCGGCCACCATGCCGATAGTCATGTAACCAGCGGTAGAGCGTGGCAGGGTGCCGTCCCACGGACTCCGCCCGGGCGCGTACCTTCTCACGGGTACAGTCCAGATCATCCAATAACGGTTGGATGGCCGCGAACCGGTCGCGGACTCGGTGCCAATCTTCGTCCTCGATATCGGCGAGCTCGGTGACCGCCGTCTCGGTTTGCGTTTCCGGGGGCGACTCAGAGGCCTGGAGATCGTTTATCTTGGCGTGCTGAATTTCGCCGGTCTCAGTGTGGCCCACCAAGACCGTCTCCAGATCCAAGACCTGACGAATGCAAAAACGTCGACCCTCGATGGTGACCCAGGCACCGGGCTCGATCCGAAGACGGCGATCCATGCCACGACTCCTCAAGACTCCTTGAGCCATATCCGGCTCTGCATCGTGAGCGGTTGGCGCAGATCGGTACCGATCTGTCGGCTCGCAATCAGCTGCCACAACATGGGTAATATCTGGGCTTGCTGCCAGCGGTCTTGGGACAGGGCTGGCAGGAGGCTGGCCGGATCGGTCTCTTCCAGCTCCAACAAGGCGTTCAGGATCCGGGTTCGGTACGATGCGTTGATGGAAATCGCTTGGTACGATCGAAGAAACTTCACATTCTCCAAATACGGGGTGCGGACATGCCGTTCGGTCACCAAACGGAATCGCCAGCCCTGCTGCCGAGCGTAGCGTTGCGCGGCGCGAAACTTGGGTCGGTAGTCCATCCAGTGTTGGCGGAGGTCATCGCGATACTTGACCTCACACAGGAGAGTCTGGGCGGGCCGGACCTGTAAGGGACCGATTCGATACCGCACCAACACGTCTGGCGTGTAGGTCCGGTGTCGCCCCCTGGCATCCGGGTAGGTGATCTTGACCGGTTGCTCTTCGTAATACTCAACCTCGGGATCAAAATCCAATAGCAGCAGAAAGTCGCGTTCGAGGGAGGACTCGAATGCGGTCATCGCCTGTGTTCGAGAGTTCGACACCAGACCAGTGAGGCTCCGGTAGTTCTTGGGGACTCTTCGAACCGGCATAGGGCGTCAATCCTATGTTCAATCCAGTCGCATTAATCCGTGTGAAAACTATCTCAGTCGCACCAAAGAATGTTACCAGTCGCATTATTGTTTGTAAAGAATCCTTGCAAATGTTTGATAGTTCGTGATCCAGGTCGCATTAATCCTTGTAAATCACAGTCTTTGCAAAGAATGTGAGCCGAATCGAGCGATGTTTGTGGGTCCAGGTGATTACGTTTGTGAGCCGCTACAGTTAGTGCACTGTCCTGGCTGGAGTGTTTTTTATCAAGTGCATGTAAAGGATAGAGGCTGGTTGCCGACAGTGCGCGACGGCGCGATAGCCGGGACAACTGGAGAGTCAAGAAGGATGGAAGCGATACGCATCTGGCTTGAACGCCAATAGTCTTCTAGGAATATCGACTGGTCATGACCGAGAGAAAGGAGATCTACATGGACACTTTCAAGCACGTCTCGCGTCCCGCCGTCTGGATCGTCATACTCACGCTCGCTTTTACTACTGGGGTTAGCATGGTGCTGGCCGATCACCGCGAACCCCCGCAAGTGTACCTATTGTTCGATGGCATTGACGACTACGTCCAGGTAGAACACCATGCCGATCTCAGTATCGCCACCACAGGACAACTCACGGTAGCGGTCTGGATGCAACCGGCGACGCTCTATTTCCCGACCACAGAAGGCAATGGATACGTACACTGGTTAAGTAAAGGTGGACCAAACCAGTACGAATGGGCATTTAGGATGTACAGCAAGGACACCACCGACAGTGAATCTCCACGCCGGTGTAACGAATCTGAGCCCTTCATCACGACCAGACAGAATAGGATCAG
>JAHWYE010000014.1 GCA_020028195.1 Nitrospirota bacterium | reverse complement strand
CTGGTCTGTATACTGGGGCTGACTCTCTTCTTCGGCGGCCTGTACGCCTTTCATATCCTTGACGTTGTCGCCTACCCTGATCCGTCTCCTCCTATGATTGAGGTGATCACCCAGTATCCCGGGTGGTCGGCTGAAGAAATAGAACGACAGATTACGATCCCCATCGAGACGGCCCTTCTCGGTATGCCGGGCCTTAAAGATATCCGCTCCTTGTCCATCTTCGGCCTCAGCGACATTAAATTCTACTTCGATTTCGGCACCAACTACTTTTTCGATCGGCAGGAGGTCCTGAACCGGTTGGCGCTCCTCTCGAGTTTACCCACCGAGGTGCAACCGGCGCTCTCACCCTGGTGGGCGATCGCGGAGATTTATCGCTATGAACTGGTCAGTGACGGGGACGCCGCCACCTTGACGGATCTCAAGGCACTTCAGGATTGGAGGCTGCAGCGGGAATTCAAGCGGATACCGGGTGTGATTGATGTGACAGCGTTCGGCGGAACCACCAAAGAGTACCACGTGGACATCAACCCCGGGGCCTTGCTCAGTTATAGCGTGAGCTTGTCACAGGTCATTACCGCGCTGGCCAACAGCAATGCCAACGTCGGAGGCAACTATCTCTCCGTTGGAGCACAGAATTTTAACATCCGCGGGATTGGACTGATTAACGGGCTGGCAGACATCGAGAACGTGATGGTGGCGGAGAAAAACGGAACGCCAGTGTTCGTGAAAAACCTCGGCAAGGTGAACGTGGGTCACCGTGTACGACTCGGCAAAGTCGGGATTGATGACCGAGATGATGTGGTGGAAGGTGTGGTCCTGCTCCAGCGGGGATACAAGGCGATAGAGGTCCTGGAGCGCGTGCACCGAAAGGTAGAGGAGCTCAACACCTGGAAGCTGCCGAAGGGAGTTCAGGTGAAGACCTTCTACGACCGGACTGTGCTGATTCATACCACGATTGAGACGGTCGTGGATATCCTGATCAGCGGCATTCTGCTCGTGTTCGTGATCCTCTACCTGTTTCTTGGCCACTTCCGGACAGCTATGATCGTCGCGCTTACGGTTCCGATGTCGCTGCTCTTCACATTCACGATGTTGGTCAATCTGGGGGAATCGGCCAATCTGATTTCTCTCGGCGCAATCGATTTCGGCATCATCGTGGATTCAACGCTAATCATGGTGGAAAGCATCTTTTATCACATTGCCCACAGGCCAGGCCCGGGCCTAACCGTCCCGATGCATATCGTCCGAGCCGCGCGGGAGGTCGGCCGGCCGATCTTTTTTGCTACTGCCATTATTCTCGTGGCGTTCATTCCCTTGTTCACCATGACGGGTGTTCCAGGAAAAATCTTTGCGCCGATGTCGCTCACCTACGGCCTGGCGCTCAGCGGTGCGCTCCTGATGGCATTTACTCTGGGGCCGGTACTCTGCATGCTGCTGCTGGAGGATCGCATTCGCGAAGAAGACACGCTACTGGTACGCACGATCCGGCGCCTTTATCTGGAGTTTTTGCGATGGGCGCTCGGACACCAGGTGCTGGTCGCGGGCGCGGCTGCCGGGCTGTTGGTCTGCGCGCTGGCGGCCGTGCCCTTATTGGGCGGGGAGTTCATGCCCGCCCTGGAGGAGGGGAATCTGTGGGTGCGCGCCACGATGCCGGTGGACATTTCGTTTGAGCAGGCCGGCAGGTTGACGACAGAAGTCAAGGGAATTTTCCGAGAGTTTTCAGAGGTAAGCGGGGTCGTGTCTCAACTGGGTCGGCCGGACGACGGTACCGATCCGACCAGTTTTTTCAACGCCGAGTTTTTGGTGAACCTGAAGCCGGCCAAAGAATGGCGCGCTGAGATCACCTCCAAAGACAAGCTGATCGAGGAGATCGAGAAGGTCCTGGACAAGATTCCAGGCATGACGTTCAACTTTTCTCAAGTCATCCAGGACAATGTGCAAGAAGCCATGTCCGGCGTGAAGGGCGAAAATTCGATCAAACTGTACGGCTCGGACCTGAAGGTTTTGGAAGCTAAAGCCGTGGAAATCGAGCAGGTCATGAAACAGGTCAGGGGCGTCAAGGACCTAGGTATTCTCCGTCTGCTGGGTCAGCCGAACCTCCTGATCCAGGTGGATCGCGAAGCCTGCGCACGGTATGGGCTGCTCGTGTCCGATGTGAATGCGGTCGTCCAGGCAGCCATTGGGGGGCAGGCTCTGACTCGCGTATTTGAGGGCGAGCGCTGGTTTAATCTGGTGGTGCGGTTTCTACCCGAGTTTCGGCAGGACGTCGAGACGATCGGGAATATCTTGGTCAACACGCCGGAAGGAGCCCGCATTCCGCTGAAGCAATTGACCGCCATTTCAATGCAAACCGGAGCCTTCATTATTTATCGAGAGAATAATGAGCGATACATTCCGATTAAATTCAGCGTGCGAGGCCGTGATCTGGAAAGTACGGTCCGGGAGGCACAGGCCAGACTCCGGAAGCAGGTCTCCTTACCGGAGCGATATCGGCTCGAATGGCATGGCGAATACGATCAACTGCAGGATGAGAAGCAGCGACTGGCGACGATTGTTCCGTTCAGCCTGATGATCATTTTATTTCTGGTCTATCTGACCGTGAACTCATTCCGGGATGCGGTGTTGGTCCTGCTGGCGGTTCCGTTTGCACTGATCGGCGGGGTGTTCTCGCTAATAGTCACTGGAACGGACTTCAGTATCTCGGCGGCAGTGGGGTTCATCTCGCTGTTCGGAGTGGCGATCCAGGGAGGCCTCATCCTGGTGGTCAGGATTCGCGACCTCGTGCAAGAGGGACATGATCTGCGGTCCGCGATTATGAAAGGCGCCGAGGCGCGCATGCGGCCAGTGTTGATGACCACGTTGGCAGCGGGCATCGGGCTTTTGCCGGCCGCGGTCGCCACGGGGATCGGTGCTCAGTCCCAGCAACCGCTGGCTCGCGTGGTGGTGGGCGGCATGTTGACGTCGGCTGTGTTGATCCTGCTGGTGCTACCGGTTCTGTATCAACTCGTGCATCGAGGAGAGGATCGCCTCTCAACGCCTCGCGCGGCCACCCAAACAGACGAGCCAACAACGTAAACGTTCGGTCTCGCGTCGTCATCCTTCGCTTCCGAACCCTGTTTACGCCCGTTGCATTTCGGTTTCGGCCGAAGGTACCATGCAAGAAAGCTGTGGAATGATCATCGAACGTAGTAAAAGCAAGTTGTTCTCAACGGAAGGCGGCACCATGAGTCGGATGATGCGGATCCTGTTGCTCGGATGGCTTGCCGTGATTACAGCGCTTGCGGCTGCTTCGGGATCTACGAGTGCGTTCAGCGAGTGGGCGCATGTGGTGCCCACTCAAGTGCCGTTCGATTTCCCTCCGAAACCGGACGCAGCCCCTGACACCTCGGTCCCCCGCAACGCAAAGCCTCTGGGTCCGGAAGAAATCCAACGGGCCGAAGCGCTCCTGCCGTTGCTTGATGGCAAGCAAGAATTGTGGGCAATGGGGGAGTTCGTCCACCTAGGCGCGCCGGTGGTTCCCGTACTGGTTAAGGCATTGACGATGCCTGGTCCGCGGCTCCGGTACAATGCGATCGAAACGCTCTTGATGATCAAGGATCCTGGCGCAGTCCCGGCGCTAGTTGCGACTGCAAAGGAACCAAACGAAATGGCCAGGGTCCGGGAGCATGCCTTGCGGGTGGCGGTGCGTTTGGACCCGTCCCTGGTCCCGCCGGCGATAGAAGTCATGGCCAAAGACCCCAACCCTACGATCAGGAAGGCCGCTGCGTTCGAGGCCCGTTATGTGCGGAAGAAAGCGGTGATTCCCGTACTCATCGGGATGATCCCGGACGACGAGCGATTCGTGGCCTTGACCGCCGTCCAGTCGCTATGGCTTCTGACTCGCCACGAGAGCGAGATGCATGACTGGGATATCTCGACGAAACAGGACCGAGTGGAATGGGCGCAGGAATGGGTCGAGTGGTGGAAGACGAACCAGGAGATCTTCGAGATTCCTGACCCTCGTGCGCCCAGGAAACGAACCTATCAGGAGTGAGCGATCAACGAAAGGACTTCCGTAGCAAGACTGTAGCCCGGCTTGCAGGCCGGAGAAACCGTGTGTTATAAACACCTAGATCTGATAGCCAAGCCTTCACCGAAGAATGATTGACGACCGATAAACGTCCAGGAAAAGGACTCATGGCTCTGCTCACCATCGCCAAGCTGGGGAATCCGCTCTTGCGGCAGGTCGCACAGGCTGTGGACCCCAATGAAATCGGAACCCAGGCGTTTCAGCAATTCATCGACGACATGTTCGAGACGATGCAGGGGGCGGAGGGGATCGGTCTGGCTGCACCGCAGGTGTCACGCTCGCAGCAGCTTGTGGTGATGGCATGCCCAGGCGACAATGGATTTCCCCAAACGGTTTTGGTGAATCCTCGAATCGTGTATTACGGACCCCATCAGGTCGAGAACTGGGAGGGGTGCCTCAGCGTGGATGGGCTGCGCGGGAAAGTCGCGCGCCCCTCGATGGTTCGCGTTCATGGGCTCGACCGGCACGGATCGCCCTTGGACTTCGAGGCCACGGATCTCTTTGCCGTCTGTATCCAGCACGAACTCGACCATTTGAACGGGAAATTGTTCCTCGACCGTATGACCGACCTGGCCACCTTGACGCAACTGGACGAATTTGACCGGTTCTGGAAGAAAGAGCATGCGACGGTTATTTAGCCTCAACCTGCACCCTAGCGGCTTGTGAAAACTCTCTTTCGTGTTCTGAAGTATCTCCGCCCCTATCGTCTCCTTGCGATCACCACCCTGCTCTGCGCAGGTGTGACCACGGCGCTTGAGTTGGTGCCACCCTGGTTAGTCAAGATCGTCATCGACGACGTGATTCAAGCCCGCCGCCCTGGGCTCCTCTCCTGGGTGATCGTCGGGTTCCTGCTCGCCTACGGGCTCAAGAATGTCTTTGCTTCCCTTCGGATCCGCTTCAACAACACCCTTGAGCAGCGGGTCGTACATGATTTGCGCGCCCAGGTGTTCGCCGCGCTACAACGGCTGTCCGTGAGCTACTTCGAGAGCCGCTCCACCGGCGAGATCATGTCACGGGTCAATAGCGACACGGAACATGTCGAACGAATCTTTGTTGACGGCTTGGAAGGGCTGCTGACCGCCTCGCTGACCCTCGTGGGGATCACGGTCATGCTGTTCATGTTGAACTGGAAGCTGGCCGCTTTGTCGCTGCTTCCCATCCCCATTCTGGTCCTGTCCGCCTCAGCGTTCACGAAGCAGGTGCACCGCTACTATCACGCCATCAGGAGGAATGCGGCCGAACTGAATGCCTATCTCCAGGACGCGCTGTCCGGAATTCGGGAGACGATGGGATTTAACCGGCAGAGCTACGAGCGAGACCGGTTCAACGTACTGAGCCGCGAGTACAGTGACAGCAATCTCAAGGCCATGTGTCTCTGGTCCCTCTATTCGCCCGGCATGATTTTCGTGGGCAGCCTGGGTACCGTGCTGATCATCTGGTATGGGGCTGGGGAGGTGCTACGGGGCGCTCTGACAGTGGGCGAGCTGGTCATGTTCCTGTCCTACCTCGCGCTCTTCTACGTGCCGATCAATCAGATTCATTCGGTCAACCACATGCTTCAGCATGCGCTGGCCGCCAGCGAGCGCGTCTTCGATATCCTGGACACCTTGCCGGAGGTGCAGGATCGACCAGGTACGATCGCGCCGGTGGATCGGATGAACGGAGCGGTCCGGTTCGACCGCGTCTCGTTCCACTATCGTCCGGACGTGCCGGTCCTCTTTAGTGTGACGCTGGATGTCCAGCCGGGTGAACGGATCGCGTTGGTCGGCCCCAGCGGAGCCGGCAAAAGCACCATGCTGAAGCTGCTGATGCGGTTCTACGACGTACGGGCGGGGGCGATCACCATCGACGGCTATGACCTGCGGCACCTGCCTCTTGCGTTCCTGCGCAGCCAAATCGGCCTGGTGCAACAGGAACCCTTTCTGTTCAACGGTACCGTCCGGGACAATATTTTATATGGTGATCTGGGAGCCGATCAGGCAAGGATGGAATCTGCAGCGGAAGCGGCGCGTGCGCACGAGTTCATCTCCCAGCTTCCCGAAGGATATGACACCTGGATCGGCGAACGGGGCGTGAAGCTGTCCGTCGGCGAGAAGCAACGGGTGTCGATTGCGCGCGTCTTGCTCAAGGACCCGCCGATCGTGATTTTTGACGAGGCGACATCCAACATCGATACCGAAACCGAGGTGAAGATCCGTGAGGCCCTGGACTGTCTGACCCGGGGGCGCACGACCTTCATCATCGCGCACCGACTGTCGACTTTGCACCATGTGGATCGGATTGTGGTGGTGGACCACGGTCAGATTGTTGAGCAGGGTCTGCACGAGGAACTACTGATGAAAGGCGGACTCTATGCCGGTCTGTATGAGGCTCAATTCCAGGTGTGACCCTCTCCTTCTCACGGCTCCATTGGTTGCCAATTAGGTCGGAGGCTGGCTATACTCGTGGCATTCGTTCGCTGAGGACTGGCGATGGTCTTGCTGTACGAAAACGACCCGTTGGATACGGAGGAGGCGCGTGGGCATTTTTATCATGTCTGTCGTGGCAGGGTCGAAGTGGTTGAACTCTCGGTTCCCCCCGCCGATAAACCGTATGAGTGTCCCACTTGCGGAATTGAGCTGGAGACAGAGGACTTCTGGGTGGCTCAACTGAAGGGCTCGGTCTAGGGCGCCATGCAAAGGAGTACGGGTCGAAAAACGGTGTCGGTGATGCGGGGCTTCATGATGCTCTGCGAGACCTGCTACGACCACGTGATCACAGACAAGTTGGTGGATGCCCGCAATTATGTGGCTGATCACGAGGCGCTCTTCGATGCGATCTGCCCCGGCTGTACGGATATTAATCGGCCGCTGATTGATGATATGCTTGGGAGCTCGGAGTAGGTTGGAGTCAGGGAGCCTACATCATGGGTTCCGGTACACTTACACAGGGCCTTACCAGCCGAGACGGGACTCTGATGGCCGGGCAGGCCCCGGTCGCGCTCGTAAATATGCCCTTTGGGCATTCCAAGTATCCCTCGATCCAACTCGGCACGCTCTCCGCCCTCCTAAAAGCCCAAAGCATCGGAGTCACAAGCCACTATCTCAACCTGCCCTTCGCCCGGCAGGTTGGTTTCCCCCTGTACGATCTTCTCTGTGAAAAGCAGCTGCTGATCGGGGAGTGGCTCTTTTCGCGTCTCCTCTTTCGGGACAACCCTCAACATGCCCTCTACCTCCGCACCTTTAAACCGCTTGTGGAAGAGGTAGCCGGGGCGGCGGGCTGTCCGTCTTCTTTTCTCGAAGAGATAGAACAAAGAATCGCCCCTCAATTTCTGACCTGGGCGCAGACCGCGATTGACTGGGGACGCTATGCGATCATCGGATTTACCTCGATGTTCCATCAGAACGTGGCGAGTCTCACCCTCGCCAAGCTGATCAAAGATCTCTATCCCCATGTGAAGATCGTCTTCGGGGGCGCCCATTACGATGGAGAAATGGGGCTGGAGTATTTCCGGGCTTTTCCCTGGATTGACTATGTCGTAGTGGGCGAAGGGGAGGTGCCGTTCCCAGCTCTGGTGAGGCAGCTCTTGGAAGGAAAGGCAGACGGTGCTCCGCCGGGGGTGGCCTACCGGAAGGCAAATCAGATTACCTTTGAACCGAACCAGCAATTGTTTTCCGACTTTCAGCGCACTCCTCCTCCTGATTACGATGATTATTTCGAACAACTGCATGAGGTCGCCCCCCAATCCTTTAAGGGGCTGAATCGTATCCTCCTGTACGAATCTGCTCGTGGCTGCTGGTGGGGAGAAAAACATCACTGTACCTTCTGCGGACTCAATGCGCAGAGCATGAAATTTCGCTCCAAGTCACCGGAGCAAGTGTGTGAGGAACTGCGCTACCTGTCGAGCCGCTATGATACGAACCGGTTTCGGTTGGTCGATAACATTATCGACATGAAATACATCGACGACGTGTTTGGGAAATTGGCGGAGGAGCACTACGATCTGGAGTTCTTCATCGAGACGAAGAGTAACCTCAGCAAGCAGCAGGTTCAGATGCTCTCGCACGGAGGCGTTCGGAGCATGCAGCCGGGGATTGAAAGCCTGAGCATCAACCAGCTCAGGGAGATGGACAAGGGCGTCAGCCCGCTCCAGAACCTCCAGTGCCTCAAGTGGGGCAGCTACTACAACATCCATGTGTCCTGGAATATTCTTCTGGGGTTCCCGGGTGAGACCGATGAGGACTATCGCAAGCAGATTCACCTGATCCCTTCAATTATCCATTTTCAACCGCCGGAAAGCGTCGGGAAATTCTGGCTGGAACGATTTAGTCCGTTTTTCACCCGTCCTCACTCCCTTGGCGTCCGGATCACGGGGCCGGGCGTGGCGTATGAATATGTGTATGATCCAGCCGTGGTGGACCTGAACAAGATCGCCTATGACTTTGAATACGAGGCGGATTGGCGGGTCGATCCCGGTCTGTTCGAAGAACTCACAGCGCTGGCGCGGGACTGGAAACGCCGGCATGCCTCAGGTGATCGGCCGTTCCTCTACTATTCCAAGTCAATGGGATACGTCACGATTTTCGACGGACGGGGCACTGGTGCGCCAACGAAACACCGCTACGACGGACCTGCGGCCTTCATTATTGAATGCTGTAGTGAGTTGCCAAAGTCGATCGAGCAGATACGGGACGGGTTGAAGAGTTCGAATGGGCCGTGGCAGTCAGGCTCTGAGTCCGTAGATGAAGTCCTCAGCCGGCTCCTTGAACGAAGGATTCTTTTTGAGGAGCGAGGTAAGTATCTGACGCTGGCCATTCCGATGAACCAATACCTCTAGATTCCCGCCTTTCCTGCCAGCCGCATCCCTACTTGCAGCTCTTTCCGTCGAAGATTTTGCACGAGGATTCGCCGCCGGCCACCTTCCAGGTTTTGATCAAGGGCGGGTTCTCTCCTCTGAGCTCAACCACAAGATCGATCATGCCCGAGATCGGAAGCTTGCCCAAGTGTGGCTTCGCTGCCTCGCTTGCTTCCACAGCGAAGACTTTCCCGTCTGCCGATACGACGATAAAGCCTTTTTCCGTATTGATGTCGATGATCGGGCTGAACAAGCTCTTCTCCTCAGCGGCGGCTGGTCCGATCCCGCCGGTCCAGGCGAGCATGACGATGAGCATAACATTCCAGCGATTGATCCGTGATAAGGCCATAACGGTCGTCCTCCCGTTTCGTAGTAGATGGATGACAGGAGAAATTATGGCATCGTTCCCCGCGGAGGTCTACTGGATTTTCTACTCTGAGGCGATTGGGGGGTGGGCCTGCGACGATCAAATCGGCACGAATTCAGTCGTGATAACTTGGCGGTCTTTGATCCAGTAAGCTCGGATGTCCGGTTTGGATTTCTCTTCAAGCGAGATGATGATGTAGGCGGCTTCGGGGTAATAGGCGAGGCCGATATCGGTAGCGGACGGGTAGGCGCCCGAATGTGTATGAGAGTGATAGATCGCGGCAAGGTCGAACTGACGTGCCCGCATGTCCTTGAAGGCCGCCAGCATTTCCTTGGGATCCATGAAATAGGCGACCTCAGCCCGCGTCGTCACGGAAAGGTGCCCCAATTGTTTGACACCTGCCTCGTCGAAGACCTGCGTCGCCCTCGCATCTTGCGCCACCGTGTTGGTAATGCGATACAGCCGTGTCACAGTCCCGTTCTTCCCTGCCAGTAATCCACAGCACTCAAATGGGTCTAACGCGCGCGCGTGGGACACCATCGCGTCGAGGACGTCTTGCGGGATCTTCAGCACAGGTATGTGAGCTCGGGCTAGATGCTGCACGAAACGCTGTAGTTGCCGCTCAGGTCGGTGATGGTGGGATGGGACCCGCAAAGTGGGCATGCCGGGTCTTTCGGACGGGTGACCTTACGGAACTTCATCTCGAGGGCGTCATAGATCAGCAGTCGGTCGGCGAGCGTTTCCCCGATGCCGAGGATTTCCTTGATGGCTTCGGATGCTTGGAGCACTCCGATGGTCCCCGCCAGCACCCCCAGCACGCCGGCTTCCTGGCAATTGGGCACGAGCCCGGCCGGAGGCGGTTCGGGATACAGGCAGCGGTAGCAGGGGTAGCCCTCGTGAGGCTTGATGGTGGTCAGTTGGCCTTCGAAGCGGAAGATGCTGCCGGAGATCAAGGTCTTCTTCGCAAAGTAGCAGGCGTCATTCACGAGAAACCGCGTCGTGAAGTTGTCGGAGCCATCCAGGACAATGTCGTAGTCCTGAAGAAAACGCATGATGTTGTCAGCCGCGATGTTCTCCTGGTAGGTCTTGATCGTGATCTCCGGATTCAGCGCGGCTAGCATTTGCCGCCCAGACTCCACCTTGGGGATGCCGACTGTAGCGGTGGTATGGAGGATTTGGCGCTGGAGATTGGACAGGTCCACCACGTCGCCGTCCACGAGGCCTAATGTGCCCACTCCGGCGGCGGCCAGGTACAGGGCTGCGGGAGAGCCCAGACCTCCGGCCCCGACAATCAAGACCTTGGCGCGGGAGAGCTTCTTCTGCCCTTTGCCGCCCACCTCAGGCAGGATGATGTGACGGCTGTATCGCTGAATCTGTGAGTCGGTGAATTCCATTTTGTTACCGTGAGGCGTCAGGGCTTAGGCGTTAGGCGAGAGGACAAAGACAAATCACCTTACCCCTTACTCCTCACCCATCGCGGGTCTCATTCCACGACGTTCAACTCAATGGGGTCAACCAGCACCCCTTTCTTCCTCAGTCCTTCGACCGCCCGCTCGATCTCGGCGGTTTCGCCGGTGAGCTCCACGTCCATCCAGCCCGTGGTCTCTCGGACATCAGCTCGGCGCACGTTGGTCACGACCTTGTACTCGTGGCCGATCTGGTAAATGACCGGCTCCTTGATCTTGTCTTCAGGAAATCGGATGTGAAACCGGAGCCTAGGCATCATCGGCCTCCCGCAATCGCCGGGACGATGGAGACCTCATCCCCGTCCTTGAGCGACGTGTCCTTTCCCTTCAGAAACCGGATATCCTCCTCGTTCACGTAGATGTTCACAAACCGGCGCAGCTCGCCTTTCTCGTCGCACAGGCGGTCCTTCAAGCCGGGGTGCGTCGCGTTGAGATTGTCGATCATCTCCGCGATGCTGGATGCCTTGGCCTCGATTTCGCCCTGCCCGCGAGTCAACGGCCGGAGCGGCGTAGGGATCCGGACTTTGATCATGCGGCGCCCCCGCCGTTCTTGCCCATCTTGAAGGTGCGCTCAAAGCTCACCAGGCTCGGCTGGATACGGACCGGGCGGCCGACCGCGTCAATGACCGCCTCCTGGGTCTTCAACCCATTGCCGGTGATGTAAGCCACCGTGACATCGCTCTTCTTGATCACACCCTGCTTGACCAGCTTACGGAGCACCCCGATCGTCACGCCCCCGGCGGTCTCGGCAAAAATGCCCTCGGTCTGAGCGAGCAGCTTGATTCCCTCCACCACCTCGTCGTCCGACACCATGTCCATCGCGCCCCGGCTTTCGGCGGTCGCCTTCAAGGCGTAATACCCGTCCGCCGGATTTCCGATGGCGAGGGACTTGGCGATGGTCTTCGGCTTCACTGGTCTGAAGAAGTCTCGCCCTTCTTTGTAGGCCGTGGCGATGGGGGAGCACCCCTCCGCTTGCGCCCCGTTGATCTTGGTCCGGACGGCGTCCACTAACCCAAGGGCCTGCATCTCGATCAGGCCTTTCCAGATCTTCGTCAGAAGCGACCCTGAGGCCATCGGAACGACCACCTGATCGGGCGTCCGCCACCCCAGTTGCTCCACGGTCTCGAAGGCCAGAGTTTTAGACCCTTCGGCATAATAGGGTCGGATATTGATGTTGACGAATGCCCAGCCATGTTCGCCGGCGATCTCGCTGCAGAGACGATTCACATCGTCGTAGTTACCTTCCACCTCCACCACATTGGGACGATAGATCAGATTTCCCAGGACCTTTGCTGCTTCGAGGTCGCCCGGAATGAAGACGTAGCAATGCATGCCGGCAGCGGCGGCGTGTGCAGCCACGGAATTAGCGAGGTTGCCCGTCGAGGCGCAGGCCACGGTTTCGAATCCCAATTCCCTGGCTCTGGTGAGCGCGACGGCGACCACCCGATCCTTGAAAGACAGCGTGGGGTGATTGACCGTGTCGTTCTTGATGTAAAGTTCATCGAGCCCCAGATAGGCGCCGAGGTTATGAGCCCGCACCATCGGGGTGAATCCTGCGTAAGGCCCGACGGTCGCCCCACCCTCGATCGGCAGTAGGTCAATGTATCGCCACATGCTGTGTGGACCTGCTTCGATCTTCTTCCGCGAGATGGTTTTCTTGATCTCGCTGTAGTTGTACTTGACCTCCAGCGGGCCGAAACACATCTCGCAGACATGGATCGCCTTGGTCGGGTATTCCTTCCCGCATTCCCGGCACACAAGCGCTTTCATCTTGGCCATGGCATCACACTCCAGAACGGCTGAGGTGCAGGTCGAGGTCTCCTCCTTAGACTAAGCCTCAACCTTAGCCTGCTTCAATT
>JAHWYE010000127.1 GCA_020028195.1 Nitrospirota bacterium | reverse complement strand
GACGCGTCCGCGCTGCAGCCGGGTCGCGAGTCAGGACCGTCACCGCATGTCCGAGCTCCACCAGCCTTTGACAGAGCGGTCGGCCGATAAACCCCGTCCCTCCCGCGACGACGATGCGCATGGCGTGGGGGGCTCACCCAATACCCAGGACCTTCGCGGCCTTCTTGACGTCGTGCGGCTTCACCCAGAACAGCGCGCCATACCGGTCCTGGCCTGCGCACACGGCATCAATAGCCGTGACGTTGATCCTGGATGCGGCCAGCGTGCTCATCAGGTCTGCCACTGCGCCGGTCCGATCGTCTCCATTCACGACAAAGCAGATTTTTGATTTCTGAACCTTCCACTTCGCCTGCTTTGCCGCCTGCAGAAAAGCGGCAGGATCGTCGGGCACGAAGTCAAGTTGTGCTCGGCGACTCCGCGGGAAGCCGGAGAAAGCCAGGAGATTGACACCGGCGTCACGTAGCACACCGAGCATCCTGGCCCCTTCACCTGGCTTGTCGGGCACCGGCACTTTGAAGTACTGGGCGGTCCGAACTGAGTCCACAGCGCCTCCTCCACCCTCTCAGGCATGGGTGTTATGGTTATGGAAGGGATCCTGGGAACCTGAGGGCGGGGGCTATTCTATCCCCCAAGCGGTCGCTGCATCAACGAGAAGAATAGTGACGCCATTCGAGAACACCCCGACGCCATTCTCACGATGTCCTTGCTTCTGAAGATTGGGAGGGAGTGGGGCAGTTGGTTGGTGCTGAGAGGCGCTACGAGTCCAGCACATCGCGTACCTTCCGCGCCAGCGCCTCCGGCGTGAAGGGTTTTTGGAGAAAACCTGTCCGTGCCTCAGACGCGCCAGTACACATTCCGACGTCGTCGATATACCCCGAGATGTACAGCACCTTCATGTCCGGATGGAGGGATACCAATTGGTGCGCCACCTCACGGCCGCTCATCCCGGGCATGACGACGTCGGTGACGAGTATGTGGAGAGGGCCCTGGTGCTGGTTGCTGATCAGGAAAGCTTCGACGCCGTTCCGCGCCTCCAGCACGACGTAGCCGTACCGCCGTAGTCCATCCCTCACGAGGGTTCGCACGCCTGCCTCATCCTCCACGAGCAAAACGGTCTCTGTGCCATGGGGCGGCCGGTCTGCAGCCTTGCGCGCCTCTCCCGCTGTGGTGACTTCATCGATTCTAGGAAGGTAGATCGTGAAGGCGGTTCCTCGTCCAGGCGCGCTCTGAAGATGGATGCCGCCGCCGCTTTGTTTGACGATCCCATAGACGGTCGAGAGCCCGAGCCCCGTTCCCTTCCCCTCTTCTTTCGTGGTGAAGAACGGCTCAAAGATGTGCGCCTGCGTCTGGGCATCCATCCCGCACCCGGTGTCACGCACCACCAGCTTCACATAGGGACCAGGTTGAGCGGGGGCGAGCTGGCGAGCCAGGGCCTCGGCCGGCTCGACGTTGGCGGTCTCAATCGTGAGCTTACCTCCCTGTGGCATGGCGTCGCGGGCGTTGACGACCAAGTTCATGAGGACCTGCTCGAGCTGGCCCGGATCGGCTTTGACCTGACCCAGCGAGGCGTCCATTCTGGCAATTAGCTCGATGTCCTCTCCGATCAGGCGCCGCAACATTTTCTCAAGGTTCCCAACAACGGCATTGAGGTCCACCACCTTCGGATCGAGCACTTGTTTCCGGCTAAAGGCGAGGAGCTGGCGGACCAGTGACACAGCGCGCTCCGCAGCCTTTTGCGTCTCCTCGACCTTGCCCCGCATCTGGTGATCCTGATCGAGCTCGCTGAGGAGGAGCTCACTGTACCCCATGATGATCATGAGGAGATTGTTGAAGTCGTGCGCGATGCCGCCGGCCAGCCGGCCCACGGCCTCCATCTTCTGCGACTGGCGGAGTTGTTCTTCGCTCTGGCGAAGCGCCTCCTCCGCGCGCTTGCGTTCGATCCGCTCTTCAAGCTCCCGTAGGGCGCGGTGCACCGATGGCACGAGCCGGGACAGTCTCTGTTTCAGGATGTAATCGGTCGCGCCGCGCTGCAGGGTTTCGATGGCGAGTTCTTCGCCGAGCGTGGCGGAGACGAAAATGAACGGCACCTCGGGGCATTTCTCCCTCGCCAGCGCCAAGGCGGCGATGCCGTCGAAGGAGGGCAGCGAATAGTCGGCGATGATCAAGTCGAACCCGCCCTGCTCCAGCGCCGCAAGGAAGTCCGCTTTGGTGTCAACGCGCTGTGCCTCGCAGGCGAGGCCTTCCTCGGCCAGCGTCGCCACGATCAGCTCGGCATCCGCCTGGCTATCCTCCAGATGCAGTATGCGCAACGGTGACGTCACGCGCGTCCCTTGTTCAGTGGGTAGATTCATCCTGTTCAGCGACCATTCGCCGTGGCTCTGGCCAGCCCCGGCGGAGGTTCATTGACGCCCCCCCAGAAGATCCCAAGCGCCTTGAGCGCGTTAAAGTAGCTGTGGAACTCGACCGGTTTCACCACGTAGGCGTTCGCCCCGAGGGCATAGCTCTGTACGAGATCCCGTTCCTCTCGCGAGGAGGTCAGCATCACCACCGGAATCGGTTTCAGACCGGTATCGGCTTTAATGGTTCGCAGGACTTCCAACCCGTCGATCTTGGGCATCTTCAGATCGAGCAGGACCACGGCAGGGTTGCCTTGGCGGCGCGCGCTGAAGCCTCCCCTGCGGTACAGGTAATCCAACGCTTCGACGCCGTCGCGGCAGACGACGATCTCGTTGGCGAGGTTGTGTTCAGCCATGACCGCCAGGATCAGTTCCACATCGCGGGGATTGTCTTCTGCCAGGAGAATGGGTCTCGGGGCGGTCATGCTTGCTCCGTGCCGGTAGGAAGCGAGAAGTAAAAGGTCGCGCCGCCGTCCACTGCGCCTTCGGCCCAGGTCCTGCCTCCGTGGCGATGGATGATGCGCCGGACGTTGGCGAGCCCGATGCCGGTGCCGTCGAACTCTTCGGCGCGATGCAAGCGCTGGAACACGCCAAAGAGCTTCTCGACATACCGCATGTCGAACCCTACGCCGTTATCGCGCACGAAGATCACTGTCTCCCCTGGTCTTCCCGACTTGACTCCGATCTGGATGGTCGCGAGAGGCCGCGTCCTGGTGAATTTCACCGCATTGGAAATTAGGTTGATCAGCACCAATCGTAGCATGGCTGGGTCGCCATACACTCTGGGCAGCGGGCCGATCGTCCAGGCGATATTGCGTCCCTGCGTGTCATGCCGCAACTCGTGCTGGACTTCTTTGACGAGTTGGTCCAGGCGGACGGGCGTGTCGCGCAATTCGGCACGCCCCATCCGTGAAAAGACCAATAGGTCGTCGATCAGTTGCCCCATCTGTTTCGCGGACTCGGAGATCATGGTCAGGTACCGGCGAGACTTTTCATCCAGGCTCGGGGCCGCGGCCTTTTCCAGCAACCCCACGTACCCGTCGATGTGCCGCAGGGGTGCTCGGAGGTCGTGGGACACGGAATAACTGAAGGCCTCCAGCTCTTTGTTGGCGGCTTCGAGTTGTTCACCGCGATGGCGGAGTTCCTCCGCGACCCGCTTTCGTTGAGTGATGTCGTGTCTGATCAGGTAATAGACGGAACCCAGCAGGACCGATTGCAGCAACGTGCCGATGGCGAGCAACAGAATCGTGTTGCGGGTGCTCGCTTGCGACTCCTCGGCCCGACGCGTCAAGGCCTTGCTCTCCTCGTTCACCATCTCCTCGATCAGAAAGCGGATCTCGTCAATCTCCTGCTTGACCTTCCTGGCGAAGATGAGGTGACGCACGCCTTCAAAGCCTTGGTCCCTCCGCAGGACGATCGCTTCTTTACTCGCCTCCAGGCTTCTTGTCAGAAGCCGTTCAAGGGAGTCGAGCCGCCTCTGCTGGGCGGCGTTCCCTGCGGTCATCTCCCTGAGGTAACGGAGCTGCTCAGGGAGACGAGAGACGGCGGTGTGGTACGGGCTGAGGTAACTCTCCTCTCCCGTGATGAGATATCGACGCTGCCCCAGCTCCGCATTCTCTGCTGTGGAGAGGGTCCCTTCCAGCGCTTGAAGTGCCCCATGGCTGTGGGCATCCGCGAGACTGTTCGCGATGAGCTTTTTCGTATTGGAGTAGGAAACCACGCCGATCACGAGGACGAAGGCCAGCACCAATCCGAATCCCGCCACCATCCTGTTTTCGATGGACCAGTGCATAGGATCCAGCCGCCGTTACTCGCGGCCTGCGTCGGTCGTCGGGCGACGGGACAAGCCAGCGGTATTCGCTGTAGGGTGTGTGGACCCTGGGCAGGCGCGACGCCACACGCGACGCAGACGTCCGTTCTGGCGCCACGGTCTCAGTCTTCCGCTCGGCCTGTTCACAGCCTTCCGGAGAAGGGTGGACATCGAACGAATCGCGCTGGATAAACCCTGACACGGTCCCGACGGGGATCGACCCGCCATCAGGACTTTGCCCGAGCGTTCCATCCTGGCTATTGTAGCAGATCAGGCCGAATGGTCCAGCCTTTCACATGAATCGGAAGCGGCGCCGGCTTAACCGCCGAGAGGGAGGACGGTGGGCGGCATCGAAGCGGTGGAATCAACGACGTTGGAAAACATGAGGGTGGCGGCCACGACCCAATCGATGAACGGCTGCGGATAAATCCCCAGGATCAACGTGCCGGCGAGCCCGACGTAGACCACCGCCTTCATCGGTCCTGAAATGCTGAGCGGAGAGGGGTCGGTCGGCTCGTTGATGTACATTTTCTTGACGATGACGAGATAGTAGTACATGGAGATCACGATGTTGATCAGCCCTACGATGATCAAGGTGTAGAGCCCTTCCTTGATCGCCGCCACGAAGATATAGAGCTTGCCGATAAAGCCTGCCAGCGGCGGGACGCCGGCCAGGGACAGTAAAAAGACCAGCATGGCGAAGGCCAGGAACGGGGAGCGCCGGTTCAGGCCGTTGTAATCCTCGATTTCATCGCTGCGAATCAAATTGCCGATGGCGATGACGATCGCGAAGGCGCCGAGGTTGGCAAACAGGTACGTCAGGAGGTAGAACAGAATGGCGTCTTCCCCCATCTTCGTGCCGGCCGCCAAACCGATGAGGATGTTGCCGATCTGCGCGATGCCGGAGTAGGCCAGGAGACGTTTGATATTGCGTTGAGCGATGGCCACGATGTTGCCATAGGTCATGGAGAGAATCGAGGCGCCGACCACGAGCAGGACCCAAGCCGGCTTAAAGGCGACCAACGACACGAAGAACATGCGGAGCAGGATCGCGAACGCAGCTCCCTTGGGTGCGATCGAGAGAAAGGCGGTGACGGGAGTGGGCGCCCCGTGATAGGTGTCGGGGATCCAGGAATGGAACGGCACCGCGCCGATCTTGAACCCCAGCGCTGCAAAGATCAGCAGGAACCCGATCACGAGCCCAGGAGTGTAGGAGGCCGCCGCGACGTCCTGGAACACCAGCTTCCCGGTCTCGCCATAGACGAGGCTGATGCCGTAGGCCAGGATCGCCGCCGCAAACACGCCCAGGATGAAAAATTTGAGCCCGGCTTCATTCGAGGCGGCATCGTCGCGCAAGTAGGCCACCAGCACATAAAACCCGAAGGTCGAGAATTCCAGCGTGATGAAGACCGACAAGAGATCGTTGGCCGAAGCCATGAACATCATGCCCAGAGCCGACATGAG
>JAHWYE010000126.1 GCA_020028195.1 Nitrospirota bacterium | reverse complement strand
GCGATTTTCTTGAGATCATGCATGAGTTCTTTGAACTTCGTCGGCTTGATGGACTCCTCGCCGTCGCAGAGGGCGAACTCGGGGTTGGAGTGGACCTCGATGAGCAACCCATCGGCTCCGGCCGCAACAGCCGCCTTAGACATAGGCGCAACCAGGTTCCATTTGCCTGTGGCGTGGCTGGGGTCCACGATCACCGGCAAGTGGGACAACTCCTTCAGGGTCGGCACGGCAGCCAAGTCCAGGGTGTTGCGATACTGCGTTTCAAAGGTCCTGATGCCTCGTTCACAAAGCATCACGTTGCGATTCCCCCTGGACATGATGTACTCAGCTGACAAGAGGAATTCCTTCAGCGTCGCAGACAGCCCGCGCTTCAGCAGCACCGGCTTATCGTAGGCCCCGACCTCCTTGAGCAGCTCGAAGTTCTGCATGTTGCGCGCGCCGATCTGGATGATATCTGCCTTCTCGAGAAACAATTCGATATCACGAGGGTCCAGGATTTCACTGACCACCGGCAGCCCGGTCCGCTTCTTGGCCTCCAGTAAATAGTCCAGCCCTTCGCGGCCCACCCCCTGGAAGGAATAGGGGGAGGTGCGCGGCTTGTAGGCGCCCCCCCTCAAAATGCTGCCGCCTCCGGCCTTCACCTCATGGGCGATCCCCACCGTCAGCTCGAGCTTTTCGACGGCGCAGGGCCCTGCCATGATCACGACTTTCCTGCCCCCCACCTTGACGCCGTTCACATCGATGATCGTGTTGTCCTTTTTAAACTCCCGACTGACGAGTTTCCAGGGCGCCAGAATGGGAGTGACGCTCTCGACACCCGGAAACGCGGTCAAGGGTTGGTTCTGGAGAATCCGATCATCGCCGATCACCCCAATGATCGTCCGTTCCTGCCCTTTTGAGATATGGGACTTTAGCCCGAGTTCACGGAGCCGATCCAGAATGTGGTCAATCTCACGGTCGGTGGCCTCTGGCTTTAAGACAATAATCATGGTTCCCTCTCGGTCCCTGGACTATCGATTCAGGACTTTTTTGAGCGCCTGCAGGAATCGGCCATTCTCTTCCGGCAGGCCGATGGTGATCCGCAGCATGCGACCCTCGATGTGGCGGACGATGACGCTCTCACGGAGCAGCGCCTCAAACACCTTCCGGCCATCCTGTCCGACATCAACGTAGAGAAAATTGGCTTCGCTCGGCAGGGGGCGGAGGCCAAGCGCCGTGATCCCTGCCAGGACCGTGGTCATCTCAGCCTGATTCATCGCGCGGCTCCGGGCAACGTGTTCTTCGTCCTCTAAGGCCGCCAACGCGGCCCGCTGCGCCAAGCTGTTCGCGTTGAAGGGAGGACGAACGCGGTTCAGGTAGCCGGTGATCTCGGGCGTGGTCATCCCGTATCCAATGCGCAATCCTGCCAGACCGTAAACCTTGGAAAATGTTCGGAGGACGATGGCGTTTCGGTTCTGCTTCACTAAACGAAGCGTGTCCGGAAAGTCTCGGCTATGCGCATACTCGTAGTACGCCTCATCGAACACCACGATGACCTGTTCCGGCAGGCGCGCCATCATGGTGTCCACTTCGGAGGCACTCACCATCGTCCCGGTCGGATTGTTCGGGTTGCAGACGAACAGGAGTCTGGTCCGTGGGGTCACGGCATCCGCCATCGCCGGTAAGTCATGTCGCCATTCCTTCAAGGGGACCACTATCGGGACACCGTGAGTTGCCGTCACTTCCATCTTATAGATCACGAAGGTCTGATCGGCCATCACCGCTTCGTCCCCAGGTGCCAGGAACGCACGGGCAAGCAGGCCGATGATCTCGTCCGAGCCGTTGCCCAGGATCACGTGGTCAGGGGTCAGTTTGAAGCGGTCAGCCAGCGCACCGCGGAGGCGGTGCGCACCGCCGTCCGGATAGCGGTTCAGCGTCCTGGCGGCCTCGGACAGGACGGCGAGGGCTTTCGGCGACGGCCCGAGCGGGTTCTCATTCGAGGCCAGTTTGATCGCGCGGGTGATTCCGAGCTCCCGTTCAAGCTCCTCGATCGGCTTGCCCGGGACGTAAGGGACCAACGATGCGATGTCAGGATGAACCTTCAGCGGCATGGTTTCACAACCGTTCAGCGTGAAGCGTGAAGCGCGAAGCGCGAGATGGACGCTCTCCGCTCCGCCGCTTCACGAATAACGTTTCGCGGTTCACGGAATTCACGCGTGGGAAGGGTATGAGCCTAATATTTTCAAAAAGAGGCATCGTCCCTTGATCTCCTCCAGCGCCTTTTTGACGCGGTCCTCTTCAAGATGGCCCTCGATATCGACGAAAAAGATATACTCCCAGGCTTTGCGCCGAGAGGGACGGGACTCGATCTTGGTCATGTTGATGCCGTGAGAGGCGAACGGCCGCAGCAGCTCGTAGAGAGCCCCAACTTTGTCTTTCACCGACAGCATGACGGAAGTCTTATCCTTGCCTGTGCGCTCGGAGGGTTTCTGCGAGAGAACCAGAAATCTCGTGAAGTTGTTGATATTGTCTTCGATCCGAGCCTTCAGAACCTTCAGGCCGTAGAGCTGTCCGGCCAGTTCAGAGGCGATCGCCGCTCCCGAGAGATCATCGACGCAGAGCTCCGCGGCCCGTGCCGTACTGGGGACCTCCGACACCGGCACATGCGGCAGGTTGGTTTCTAACCAATTCCGACACTGGGCGATGGCGTGGGGATGCGAATAAATCTTCTTGATGTCCTCAGAACGGTCGGCCTTCGAAAGCAGATGATGGGACACTTCCTGGAGCACCTCGCCGTAGATGAGCAGACTGGAATCCACGAACATGTCGAGGGTATGGTTCACCACGCCCTCGGTTGAGTTCTCGATCGGCACGACACCGAAATTGGCTCGCCCTCGCTCGACCTCGTTAAAGACGTCCTTGATGCTGTTGACGGGGACATACTGGGCGGACTCGCCAAACTTCTGAATGCAGGCCAGGTGGGTAAAGGTGGCTCGGGGGCCAAGGTATGCGACCGTTTGCGGCCCCTCCAGCGAGAGGGAGGCGGACATGATTTCCCGATACACAGTTCGGATCGCATCATTGGGGAAGGGGCCCTGATTCTGACGCATGAGCCGATCTACAATCTCGGCTTCCCGCCCCGGCGTGTGCAAGTTCGCCTCCGTGTCAGATTGCTTCTTCAGCTTTCCAATTTCGACGACGTTCTTGGACCGCTCGTTCAACAGCTTGAGGATCTCGTCGTCGATCCGATCAATCGACTGACGGTACTGCTGAATGTTCTTGTGCGTACCCATGCGTTCCTCAAGAACCCGCAAGAGCCGACCAACTGACCGGCAAACCCACGGCTAGCGCCCACCCCCTGCATCGTTCTGTAGGACAGGGAATCTTACCGGAAGCGGGGCAGGATTTGCAATGATTATCAATAGGATTAGTGCGATAAGACCCTCTTCGATGTGTCTTCTGTCCTGCGCCTCGTCGCGGGGAAATGGAAGATGGGCTCGACCCGGGGCCGGATGAGGTCAGGAGAGCAAATCTTTCATTTTTCCAAAATGTTCATAGGAGAGGCGGGTGGCCTGACGCCCACGTGCGGTTCGCTCCAGGTAGCCGGACTGGATGAGAAACGGTTCGTACACGTCCTCCAGAGTGCCTTTTTCTTCGTTGACGGCGGCAGCCAGCGATTCGATTCCCACCGGTCCTCCCCCGAACTTTTCGATGACGGTCAGGAGAATCTTTCGATCCATCTCGTCGAACCCGGCTGCATCCACCCCTAGCCAGGCCAGGGCGTCCCTCGCGACCTGGTGGGTAACCCGACCCTGAGCCTTGATCTGGGCATAGTCCCGCACCCGCTTGATCAGTCGGTTGACAATGCGAGGGGTCCCGCGGGCTCGGCCTGCGATCTCGGCCGAACCCTCCTGCTCGATGGGAATACCTAGCAGGCCTGCCGAACGCACGACGATGGTATGCAGCTCCGCAGAGGAGTAAAAGTCCAGACGGTTGACCAGACCAAACCGTTCGCGAAGCGGGGACGTGAGGGCCCCGGCCCTGGTCGTGGCCCCGATCAAGGTGAAGCGCGGTAGGTCCAGTTTGATCGTGCGTGTCGAGGGCCCTTGGCCGATGACCAGGTCCAATTGGAAATCCTCCATCGCGGGGTAGAGCGCCTCTTCGACGGAAGCCGGGAGCCGGTGGATCTCATCAATAAACAGCACATCCCGGTCTTGGAGATTCGTCAGGATCGCGGCCAAATCACCAGCATGGGCCAACACCAGCCCTGAGGTGGATCGAATGGCCACGCCCATTTCGCGGGCGATGATGTGGGCGATCGTAGTCTTGCCGAGCCCGGGCGGACCATAGAAAATCGCGTGGTCCAGCGCCTCGCCCCGCTGCTTAGCCGCCTCCATGCAGATCCGGAGTGATCCCTTCATCCGCTCTTGGCCGACATACTCCTCCAGCGTCTGTGGCCGTAGCGTCGCCTCGAGCCCGCGCTCGTCGTCGGTCACTTGGCTGGTCACGATGCGGTCAGGCATGGAACGTTTCTCTGGTTGTTCGGCCTCACTTGTCCTCCTTGGGCGTAGGCAGCATCTTCGGCGGTGGCGGGATCGCACCCTCCCCCGGAGTCGGCATTTGGCCAGCACAGTTCGGAGGACAGAAGACACCTCCTCTGTTCGGGTCCGGCAGCCCGCTTTCAAACTTCTGAAGCTGGCACTGGCTCATGCGGCCACCATCTGCGTTGCCGCAGCGAGCCGGCACATTGGAGCTTCCGATCTGCGCGTAGCCCTCCGGACACGACCCACAGACCGCTAGGAGGTTCATGCTGCCGATTGGGACACACTCAACCAGGGTCGGGTCCCCTTCTTTACAGATTTCCGGCGCGCTGGTCACACCGGTCATGGCATAGCCGGACGGACAGGTCCCGCAGGTCATCCTGATGCTCTTCGGCGGCTCGGGGGCATCGGCCAAGAGCGCCACCCGAGGAAGTGCAATCACCAGGGCCAAGACCAGCCCGCCGGCGAGGCTCCAGGCAATCAGTCGCCGGCTCACACGTAGGTGCTGACACACAGCAGCAGTCGCTTGCTCGATAGGTGAAGCCATAGATTACCCCCTTGCCATGTCCTTCAGGGAATCTCGGATCAGGTCACTGAGCGTCATCGGTCTCGATTGAGCATAGGCAAGACGCTTCAGGACATCTTTGACCTCCGTCGCGCGATAGCCCAGGTTGACCAGAGCGGACAGAGCGTCCTCCTGCAGTCGGTCTGTGGGACCGGACGTGACATCTGACGTCGGAATGGCAGCGGGGTGCAGCCGCGCCACCTTGTCTTTCAGCTCCAGCGCGATTCGACCAGCCGACTTCTTTCCGATCCCCGGCACGGTGGCCAGCTTGTCCACGTCGCCGGCCTGCACGGCAGCAATTAGGTCAGGTACGCTCAATGCCGACAGCACGCTGAGGGCCAGTTTCGGTCCGATGCCGGAGATGCCGGTCAAGAGGATGAAAACTTCTTTCTCATGGGCCGTCAGAAACCCGAAGAGCTGGATGGCGTCATCGCGGAGATGGGTGTAGATCCTGAGCGAAGTGGATTCATCCAAGTCCGGGAGCGCGTAAAACGTGCTGAGAGGAATGAAGACTTCGTAGCCGACGCCCTGGACGTCAAGCGTGATGTGTGAGGAAGCCTTCGCAGCCAGCCGACCGGTCAGCGCGGCGATCAT
>JAHWYE010000125.1 GCA_020028195.1 Nitrospirota bacterium | reverse complement strand
TTCCACTTCTTCAGAAAGTTTCACCGCTTGCGTCACGGTCCATTGCGGTAACAGGCCTGCATGCACCAGCGCAACTTCATTTTCTTGATAGAGGAGACGCTGATGACGCAGCCACCAGAGCAAGTCGTTCCGATCCGAAGCGGTCAGCACATCCTGAAACGTGTCCTTGGTCCGCCCTGGGGCGCAACCGGACGCGACCGCGAGCAGGTGGAGATCATGGTTACCGAGCACCGTGACGGCTGCCTTGCCGAGCGCCTTGATGTACCGCAGCACGGCCAGCGAATGCGGTCCCCGATTGACCAGGTCACCCACGAACCAGAGCCTGTCTGTGGTTGGATCAAAGCGGATCTGATCCGTCAATCTCTGCAAAGCCGAAAAACAGCCCTGGACATCACCGATGGCGTAAGTGGTCATATCAATGAGCCGTGAGGGTATCGTGTCAGTTATCGGGAAGCAAGATGAAGGAAGAAAACAGGGTGGTGAGAGCCTGGCTTGTGATCAGGGATACTTGGCTTCAATGGTACTGCGGAGCCCTCCTCGGGCGGTGAATTCGCCGGTTACCACGGCCCGGACCGGGCGGCAGGCTGTCACGACATCCTGCAGGATGCGGTTCACGGCGTTCTCGTAGAAGATGCCGAGGTTGCGGTAGGAATGGATGTAGAGCTTGAGCGACTTCAGCTCCAGACAGGCTTTGTCCGGCATGTAGCGTAAGCGAATGGTCCCGAAATCCGGGAGGCCGGTTTTCGGACAGATAGCGGTGTACTCCGGGATTTCGATCGAGATCTCATAGCCCTTGTGCTGGTTGGGCCAGGTCTCGATCTCAGGCAGCCTGGCCGCGAGTCCGCTGACGGCATGTTGTTCGGTGTATCCTAGGCGGTTACCCCTGTGCTCGTTCTTTTCTGTCTTGTTCCCCTCACGTCTCACGCCTGACGCCTCACGTCTTGGTCATACTCGCGTCATCCACTCCACTTGCCCGATTTTCTCCAATTCAAAGTACAACGTCACCCAGGGACACATCATCTCGGGATATACTTCGCAATAGCCTCCCTTCCGCACGCCGCCGCAGGGTCCATGGCTCATGAACTTGGGGCATTCCGCCTTGGTGGAGCCGTCAGGAATCGGGGGGCGGTTGTGCACCCCACCTGCATGGTTCTGGCCCTCCTCCTCTCCAGGAATGATGACGCGCAGTGGCATAGCGGCTACTCTACACCGATTCCATGAATTGGGCAATCTCAGTGAGGTGAAGCTCCCGGACCGCGACCTCGGGGGCGTACACAATCTCATCGGCTCCCCATCCCACGACGGGCCTTGCTTCCTTGGTGATGCCGAGGATGTTCTGGAGCACTTGTCGGATGTTGCCGGTGATGCGGAGGGTGTTGCCAGGGATCGGTGCTCCGATCCGGCCATCCTGGATGCGGTAGGAATCTCCGACCACGGTGCAGGTGAAATCACCGGCGCGCAGGCCGTTCATGGCGTAGGTGTACCAGATCCGGCCGATATAGACTCCGTCGCCAACCAGTCGTAAGAGGCTATCGGTCTTGTGAGGAGCAGACCCTTCAATGAAGACATTGGTGGCGGCGATTGACGGTGTGACGTCGAACTGCCTCCCCCCCTTGCCGGAAATGCGAAACCCGTTTCGCGGCTCCAGGACCTCTGGGTGGTCCTGAAGGTTCAGACCGAGTTTCTCCCGCGCTTGCGGGTCGCGCAGAAGCCGTTGCGTCTCGTAGTGGTTTGAGAGCAACCCTGTGAGGACTCCCTGTTTGATCAAATCGGTCCGGCCGGTCGGAAGCCCTTCGCAGGTGATTCTCTTGCTCCCGGCCATGCCCCTGGCCGCTCCGTGGTCGTAGACCGTGAGCAGCTTCGAGGCAATCGGGCGACCGATCTCACCCAGAAAGGCTGATCGGCAGGCATAAAAGGCATCTGCGCTGAGACTCGGCAGGACCAGGTTGACCATCAGATCGTTGACTGGCTGGGGGCCCAAAATCGCGGCATAGGTTCCGCTCGGGATGCGTCGCCCCTCGGAGGTCTCGATGGCGTTTCGCGCCGCCTCACTCCCGGCCTCTCCCCTAAACTTGGCGAGATGGGTGGCGGCTGAATACCCGCTCCCTTTGGCATTCTGCCGCTCCACCATGGCCGTGACAAGCGACGTGACCAGCGTGGACTCATCAGTCTGCGCCTTCGGCATTCTGGTTGACGCTACGGCGAGTCGCTGCTGGATGAGGCTGACATCGCCGCCCACGATCAGGCCCAGCGAAGCCAGGTTGTCCTTTGACCCCGCGAGCGCAGCGAGGTGCGGGGAGGATGTGAAGGTCTTGAGGGCCTCGTGGATGACTTTCCAGCCTGCCTCGACGAGCGTCGAGCCCTTCAGGTCCATGATGGCCGGATCATGGTAGCGAGCGAAACGATGCGCGCCGCGACCTGGCTGAGACGTCGCGACAGGAGCTGGCAGGGACACAAATTCTGGGTCAGCGACTGCGTTCTGCCTGGCTTTCTCCAGCGCGCGATGGATGGCACCTGGCGAAAAATCCCGGGCCTCGCTCCCGAAGCCGACACGGGGCCCCTCGTCGTCGGTTCCCGTGAAGACAGCCCTAATCCCAATCCCGAACGATTCGAAGGATTTTGGCTCCTCGACGCCGTTGCAGGGGATCTCCGACGTGTAGTTCAGCCGACAGGTGAGGTGACCGGTGCTGGACGTGAAGACCTCTGCCTCCTGCACATCCTTGACGCGAGAGATCTTCTGGAGCGCACGCTGGACCGTCGTCTTGAGGGTGCGAAGAGGAATCATACCCCGGTCAGCCGAGCGCGGCTGCGCATGGTTGGAGCGCCGTTACCCAGCCGCTTGGTCTGCATGGGCTGGCCCTTTCCGCAGTTGGGGATCGGGTTGAGCCGGAAGTCACGTCCCACCGCATCTACCTTCATCAGGTAGTCCTTGGTGTCGGCTGTCATCCCTCCGCCTCGGTAGAGTTGACCGATCTGACCGTTTCGGATCTCGTATACCTTTTGGGCCGAGATGCTGAAGTTCTCGCGTGACTCGGCGATGGACGGCGTGCGGTGCCCTACCAGGTAATAGCCCCGATCCACCTCGGCGATGATTTGTTCGGGGTCGCGGGTCCCGGCGGCGAAGACCGTGTTGGACATGCGGATCAGTGGAACCAGGGACGCCTCAGTCGCTCTGTAGGATCCGTTGGGCGCCGCTCTCACAATTGCGGCAGTCTGCCGGCTGTTCATGAAGCCGGTAAAGATTCCTTTGTCAATGTGCACCACCTTGCGCCCCGGAGTGCCCTCATGGTCATAGACGTAATGGCCCAAGCCGGGGAGGCTTGGGTCGGAGTACGCGGTGACGAGCGGAGAGGCGATCTGTCGGCCAACTTGAGTGTGGTCCAGATTGCGGAACAGCCAGCTTCGGCCCGCATAAGCCGTCTCCATTTTGAGTACCCGGTCCAGCTCGGTCGGGTGGCCGATGATTTCATGTGCCTTGAGCGTGTTGTAATGAGGATCGGTGACGACGACAACTTCTTTATCACTGGCCCGGAGGGGCGGGGCATCCACCAGCTTGAGGCAGTCCCGGCCTAAGCTCGTTGCAAAGGTCAACAGGTCGAGGTGCCTGATCAACTCGCTTCGTGTTCCTTCTGTCACCACCTCCCACCCACGCTGGTGGCCGATGTAATCGAAGAGGGACTGCTCTGCGGTCTCGGTCTCGGCCACGACTGAGCAGAAGGCCAGTGTGGTGGCGAAGGACTGGTCAATGACGGCCCCTTCGGAGCTTGCCAACAGCTCGCGGCTCAGGGAGGTGGAGGTGGAGATGGAGTTGAACCGGATCCTCGTGCCCAGTCCTTTGACCACCCGCGAGACTTCGGCGGTGTATCGAGCAATCTCGGAGAGCGGCACTGAACGGGGATCGATGGCATATTCCGCCTTGACCGTATCCTGACGGACCTCGATCGGAGCCAGCGTCAGGCCGCTCAGGCTGTGACCAAGTTCCGCAAACCGCGTTCGGACCTGTTCTTTCCGGCGCGCGTTCGTGATCGCCCGGTCGTAGGCATGCCGGAGACCGGTTCGCAGCAGGACAGGCAGGCGGGCGAGGTCGGCGCTTCCGAGGCGGTGACCAAAATATCCGGGGGCGACCAGCGGGTCGCCGGCCAAGACGCGGACGCAAAAGCCAAAGACGTAATCATCTTGGCCCGTCTTCCCTGATCCATTCTCGGCTGTGGCGGATTTGACCTCCGCGATTTCGAGACGCAGGTCGGCGTAGCGACAGTGTCGAAGGCTTTTCGGAGCCTGGCGGACCAGCTCTGCCGCCATGCGTTTGATCCTGTCAAGGGTTTCGACCGTAAGCGGCTTGACACTGAAGGTGCGAGCCATACCGACCGGCCTTTCAGAGCGTGGTGCTCAGGATAGAGTGAGAATTTGCGTAAGTTTTTGTTATTATAGGTAAGCACCGATTCTCACGTCAAGCTGAGCCCGCGGCTCGATATCCGGGGCAAAGCACCGCAGTGACACGTGGTTCCTTGATGGTTAGGGCCAATGGCCTACCAGTGGAGGCGATGCTAGGCCTTCTTTCGGGCATCGTGGGTCTTCTGTGAAGTTGCGTTGATATTCAGGACGTTATAGAATCCAGCTTGCTTGCGCATGGTGCTGATTCCTGAAACATTCTCATTGACATGCTTCACGCGGCTTTGTTAGACTCGACCACTCAAAACAAGGGAAAATGCAGGGATTTTCTGTTGAGGTTCGGGCGTCCTCATGGGCCTTCGTCACGACTGAAGATTCTAGCCAATTTGCAGTAAATCAGAGCGATAAGCTTGCCGTTGGCGGAAGCATCGCCAGCGCGTATTTTTGAAGGAGGCGACCAGATGAGTCTCGATTATGTGAAATTTTCACCAGGCTTTGAGGGGTTCATGCCCAAGGAATATCGGGACATGGTGGAGCATGGTCCCTTCGGCAAGAAAGTCACGGTCTCGCAGATGGGCAGCTTCAAGGAAATCCTTGAGGAGCACCCCATGTGCGCGGGCTGCGCGATGACGTTGTTCATCCGGTTGGCGATCATCTCGTTCCCGAACCCGGAAGACACGATTACGGTGGGCACGGCTGGGTGCGGTCGGTTGGCGATCTCGCAGGCGGCGATTCCCTTCGTCTATGGCAACTACGGCGATCAGAATGGTGTCGCGAGCGGGTTAGCGCGTGGATTGCGACTCCGGTTCGGCGACAAGCCCAAAGATGTGGTGGTGATGGTGGGTGATGGAGGGATGGCCGACATCGGATTTTCAGGCACCCTACACTCCTGGTTCCGGAAGGAGAAGTTCACCACGATCATGCTGGACAACGAGGTCTATGGCAACACGGGCGGTCAGGAAAGCGGCATGACCAACCAGGGAGCGGTGCTCAAGATGGCTCCGCTGGGCAAGAAGTTCGAGAAGATGGACATGCTTGGAATGGCCAAGATAGCTGGCTGCGCCTACGTCGCCACCGTGGTGCCGAATAACCCGCGTCGCGTGGAAAGCGTCATCAAGAAGGCGGTACTGATCGCGCGAGAGGTCGGTCCGACCTATATTCAGGCGTATACGTCCTGCAATATCGAGTACGCGATCCCCACCGACAAGGTGATGGAAGACGCGAAGACCGTCGAGGACGATCGGTATAAGTTCTCGGAATACATCAGCGACGAAGCCAAGCAATACCTCACTGAGCGG
>JAHWYE010000124.1 GCA_020028195.1 Nitrospirota bacterium | reverse complement strand
GACGCGATAGCCATCCTGTTTGCACTTTTCGACCGCGACAGCCGTCGCTTTAGTCGCCAGAGAGAGCGGCAGGGTCGCCTCGCGAGGTAATTCCTCCGCCACTGCCATGGCAGTGATGCAGATAAGAATCGGCACGAGAATCATGCAACGAGCACGCACGCACTTCATCTAGCCCTCCTTCCATTGTCAGAGCTTGGCCAGGTTTCCGGTTCCGTGCGAGTAGTATCAGCGGGGTAGGATGATGTCAAGTGCGGGCTGGCCTAATCGGTGATTTGCATGAGGTAGCTGGCTTGCTCATCAGCCGGCATGGGACAGCCGACCGTTGGCTCAGGTTTTCGCCTGGTGGGTGGGGAGGGTCAGATGGAACGTCGTTCCTTTGCCGACTTCGCTCTTAACCGTAATGCGACCTTTATGCGCGTCGACCACATCTTTGACGATCTTGGTGCCGAGTCCTGTTCCGCCAGATTTTCGGCTGATGACCCGAGACGTGAAAAGGCTGTCACGGACCTCTGGAGACATACCACGCCCTGTATCAGCCACCGAGAGGGTAAGAACGCCTGCCTTTTGATCCGACTCTCCGCGAATGGTGATCGAGCCGCCAGGGGGGATCTCTGGTATCGCATTGTTCACCAGGTTGTAGAAGGCATTGTAGAGGCGCCGTTCGTCGGCCTCGATGGTAGGCAGACCATCGAGGCCCTCGCTGCTGAGTGAGATTCCTTTTTCTTTGGCCATCAGGTCCAACGTCCTGAATACATTCTCAACCACACCCCTTACCTGACATGGCGCAAACTGGGGAGGCGAACTCAGGCCCTTGACGCAGTCCGCAACCTCTCGCACCCGCTCCGAGATTCTTCGAGCATCCTCTTGAAGCATGTCCAGAGCCTCGTCACACAGTTCACGGCTTTTCACTGATCTAGTCGAATCCCGATCGGGTAACCTTGCGAACAATTCATTGAGTTCATCTTTGAGCAGTCCCGCTCCACAGAGAATTGGCATGAGCAGGTTCTTAATATCATGGCTCATGTCACCGGCCAATCGAGCCACCTCTGCGAGTTTCGTGGCTTCAAATAACCTCGCCTCTTCAATCACAGGCGTTGCGAGCGAAGAAATGATAGTCAGGACCGCTACATCAACTTCATCGAACTGACCATTGCGCTTGTTGAGAATCTCAATCACACCGATCGACTCGCCTTGCCACCGTTTGAGCGGCAAAATAATCATGTCCCTGATGACGGACCCTGTGGCTTTATCAATCTTGCCGCATTGACGGTCATCTTTCTTGGTGTCCACGATGACGGCTTGCTGCCCTGATTTGAAGACCGCCCCCGCAATGCCCTGGTGCCACGGAATGGCAGATCCAGGCGGAATCGGCTTCTCGCCGATGGAGCGATAATAGACCAACTGCTGGGATCCCGGGTCAGCCACAAGAATCGACCCATTTTCCGCATTGACGACCTCCAGAGCGGTGTGAAGCGTCTGATCAACCAAATCTTCCAGTCTGCGGTGTTGCGAGAGGGCTTCAGAGATGAGAAATGCCGCCTGCAATTCCCTATTGCCCCCCGTAAGTTGAAGATCCACCGTTCGCCGGGAGGTGTGGCGGCGGTCTTGGATCGCATCGTGGTCGGCAGCCGGCTTCTCCTCACGAAACACGGGTCGCTCCTTTGCCGGTCTCGGTGAACTCCTGGCGGGATTATGTGGTGAATTAGCTCTTGAACAGGATGTGCTGCTTGGTGGCTTTCTGCACGACGGCCAGGAGCCTGTCCTTCTCAACCGGTTTGGCCAGGTAATCCAGCACGCCCTGCTTCAGGAAAGCAGTGGCGCTTTCAAAATCTGGATGGCCCGTCATGACCACGACCGGAATGGAGGGAAACTGCGATCGAAAATAAGCGATCGCCTCGACCCCGTTGATCTTCGGCATCCGAATATCACAGAGGATCATGTCCACCATGAGCGGGTTATCGCCGGACTTGATCGCGTTAATTCCCTGTTCGCCGTCCTCCGCCTCGACCACGTCATACCCAGCCTTGGTGAGTACCATCCTGACGGATTTCCTCACATGCTCCTCATCATCAACGACAAGAATTCTGCCCTGTCCCATGGCTCCCTCCGTTTACCTTGCTATCATGTTGAGCTAGGGTCGCTTCAACCAATTCTACATGCCGTCTTCAGTATTGCAAGAATTTCGCGAGAAGTATGTATGACGCTGCGGCCGAAATTGGATCTCTTGGAAGGCTGCCAGGATTAGAAATTCCTGCAAAACTTTCGGTTGTGGTTCAGTGTTGTGGGGCTTCGCCATCTCTTCAAATAGGAATGGGGATAACGAGAGGGGTATCAGACAGACACGGCCCCTATTCAAGAGGGTGTCTGCCGTTGCCCGTTGGGCGCCTGAACTGGGGAATCCTTATCGTGAGGATACCGAGGCCGCAGCGTGCGAGGAGGCGTGATCCCCTTCTATCCTGAAAAGCAATGGGGACCCAAGACAGTTGAGCCTCCGACGGGTACCCGTTGTTGGGCTTGGTGCAACGGGTGAACGAGAATAAAGTTGGGGGCTCTCGTCAACATCCTGCGAGTGGAAGTTCTGGAGGAGTCGATTTCCGGGAGATTTCTCAACTCAGGATGAAACTGCTGAAGGAAGGGGTGCTCAGCTCCAGGTGATGTGGTCCTGGTTCAGAAGATAATCAATCAGTTCGATGCTATCACGCATGGCTAGTTGTGCGTGCTCGGACAGAGGCAGAATCGCCCCGACGGGTCTTCCTGGTTCCAACTCTTCCAGGGAAGGAATCCCTTCCGGGCCGACTTTTTCATGCTCTGGGCGGTAGCTAGCCATCCTGCTCTACCCTTATTGGTCTCCTTCAATCTTGAGAGTTCACTATCAAGTGTAGCAAGTCCTGCGCCAGATGCAAATCCGATGGCTTTATCATACCACATGGATTTCACCTGTCGTCGAGTCTGTGTGTAACATGCTGATTTGTATGAAGAAGTATTGACGCCGTCAACGAGCCTCGTCAACTGGAGCCAGAGCGCCGAGATAGGCAAACCCTCCCACTCTGGTTAGCGGGGTATCAGATCGGAGCCGGAAATCGTCCTGCCCGGGGTCCGCAAATCTAGGGTCAACCGTGAGGTCCGAATCCGCTTTCAGCTCCGGTGCTGGCACATTCGGAGAACCGGCTCGGAGGTAGTTTTCCTCGCTGTTGAAGACGGCGTTGTACGAACTATTCGTTGTGCTCGAGGCTCCAACCACAAACCCGACCTTGTTCAATCCGACGATATTGCCGGACACGTCGCTTCGCGAGGTACCTAGAAAGGCCACCCCGCCGCCGTTTTTGACGATGGTATTACTAAGCAGTACGGCGCGCGCGCTGTCTGTGACCACTACTCCCTCAAACAGACTCCGCGTGATCACGTTCCGTTCCAATCGCACATCCGACTTGCCTGCCACTGTGACTCCATGGTCGTTATCATGAATGAAGTTGCCGACCAGCAGAGCCTGGGAATCAGCCAATTGGACACCAGTGGTTTCACTTCCACCGATCACGCAGTGTTCGATTCGGACATCCTGGACCTGTTGTCCGAACAGCATCCCGTTAATCTTGAGCTCTCGAAGCACCAAGGCATGCCCATTAAAGATTCCCATCGCGAGGCCGCCATGTTCCTGAATAGTCAATCCGCTGATCCCCACTTCCGTCGCCCCATAGGGCCACTTCCCGATGTGAAACGCCCCGACTCGGTTGCGCCCTAGGATCTTGACCTTGTCCACACCATCCCCAACGAGCCTGAGGCGATGCTTGCTGTGGATGGTGACATCCTCCGGATATTCGCCCGCCTTAATTCGGATCGTGTCACCAGAGGCGGCATGGTCAATCGCCTCCTGGATCGACCGGTACTGCCCTGTGCCATCCAGCACCACCACCAGAACGCGAGGCTCCTGGACGATCGGGGACTTCATGGCCTCATCGGCCTGAGCCACGGCCCCACAGTACAGCAGGAAGACCGGCGCCGCGATCAGGCAGAGAGCCCGATGAACATGAGAGATGGCCATGGCAGCGTGATACAGGGAAGCCTTGCGACAAGTCAAGCAAGCAATGAGACCTGATTGGTCAGTGGTCATTCGGTGGGGTTGTCAAATCCAGTGACCATTGACCATTCACCATTCACACATGCTATGCTCCGGCATGATCCTGGTCGGACTCACCGGCGGCCTCGCCACCGGGAAAAGCACCGTCGCGCGCATATTTCAAGACTGTGGGGCGCTGCTCATCGACGCCGACCTGCTGGCTCGCCTTGTGGTCGAACCGGATACGCCGGCTTGGAGGCAGATTGTCCAAGCGTTTGGGAAGCAGATTCTTCGTCCAGACCGAACTCTCGACCGCGCCGCGCTGGCAAACATCGTCTTTCGAAACCGGGCCAGGCTTCGCCAACTCGGCGCAATCATCCATCCACGTGTGGCCCGCCAGCAGGCTCGCCTGACCCGAGAGCTCGCCCAGAAGCACCCCCACGCGGTCATTCTCTATGACGCTCCTGTGCTAATCGAAGCCGGTGCGCATCAACGGATGAACCGCGTTATCGTGGTCACCGCCGACCGCCAGACCCAAATCGCGCGGCTCCGACACCGCAATCACCTCACACGTGCCGAAGCGCTCCGACGCATCCGGACTCAGATGCCCCTCGCCCGGAAGGTCAAGCTGGCCGACTTCGTCGTCAATGGCACCCTGCCCCCAGAGCAACTTCGTCGTGAAGTCGCACGGATTTACGCGGAGCTGCGGCGAATAGCCTAACCCAGCCTCTTCCGCTTGATCAATCGCTGTGTTAGAGTCCCCCCATGCGCAATGTCACCATCATTGGCTCCGGGCCAGCAGGCTTAACGGCTGCGATCTACGCCGCACGGGCGAATTTATCCCCCTTGCTGATCGAAGGCTTGCAGGCCGGCGGCCAGTTGACTACGACCACTGAGGTGGAAAACTACCCGGGCTTCCACCATGCGATTATGGGACCGGAACTGATGAAAGAGATGCGGGCCCAGGCCGAACGGTTCGGAACCGAATTTCTGGCCGGCGAGGTCACCGCCGTGGATCTCAAGCACAGCCCGCTCAGCCTCACGGTCAATGGCGAGGAACGCATTGAGACCAGGACCCTGATCATCGCCTCTGGCGCATCAGCCATTCAGCTCGGCGTCCTAGGTGAATCCCGACTCATGGGGCACGGCGTCTCCACCTGTGCCACTTGCGACGGCTATTTTTTCCGAGGCAAGGAACTGGTCGTGGTCGGCGGCGGTGACAGCGCGATGGAAGAAGCAACATTCCTCACGAAGTTTGCCACCCGCGTGTTCGTCGTCCACCGCCGGGATAAGTTGCGGGCCTCCAAGATCATGCAGGACCGGGCGTTAAAGAACGAAAAGGTCACCTTCATTTGGAATTCGGTGGTGGAAGAAATTCTGGGAAAAGAGGTGGTCACCGGAGTCCGCCTGCGGAACTTGCAGACAGATCAGACTTCGGATTTGAGTTGCGCAGGCATGTTTGTGGCCATCGGCCACAATCCCAATACCAGCCTGTTCGCAGGCCAAACCGAGATGGACGCAAAGGGGTATATCCTGACCAAGAACGTGCCGGGGGTGTTTGCGGCCGGCGATGTCCAGGATTCCCGCTATCGGCAGGCTGTCACTGCTGCAGGCTCCGGCTGCATGGCAGCAATGGATGCGGAACGATATTTAGAGGCTTTGGGCGCTCATTGAAAACTTTTGTCGGCCGTCTGTTATCCGTGCTCGCGCAGCGCGCACGCTCGGAAAGTGCCGGGGGACCCGTTGCTCCTCCATTGCAACGGGTCGATGACGCGCGCATTAGTTGATAGACCGGCCTCCTGTGCAGCCCAAAGCCTCTACTTGTGGGAGAGGTTGGAAGATGCGGTGCGCCATCGTCCACTACCACGAACTGGCCCTCAAGGGGCGCAACCGGCCCTACTTTGAGCACCGGCTGGCGCGCCATCTCCGACTCGTCCTT
>JAHWYE010000013.1 GCA_020028195.1 Nitrospirota bacterium | reverse complement strand
CGGAAAGCCCGGCGCAGTTCAGTTCTTCTGAAGACAGACGCTTGACGTTCTTTAATAGGTACCAGCCCGTCGGGAGTCCGATTAGCAATTCGACAACCTTAGCAGGTTGAACACCGCCCAACAGACTCAAGAGAAAGAATACAACTAGGAAACCCATGCTGAAGAGGATCAACCCAATTACAGTCTTTGATGACTTACCCAGCATCCTCTTGCTTCGCCTCCACCCGCATTCCACGCAACGCCATCTCTCTCACAAACACCGCTGCCGGAATGGCCCCGTAGCGCAGGATGAACAGTCGTCCCGACTCCTCGGGGAGCGAGACCTGGTACAGAAAGACCAGCGTGCAGGCGACGATGAAGGCGATGGTCAGGATCGGTGTGATCTCAGTCGGGTTATCGTCGTGGAGAGGAATCATGGTCCTTTTGCCGTGCGTCTGGCGTGAGCGAGTCAACAGGCGATGGGCTGTCTGGGCCGAGAGGGACCGAGAAACCGGCGGCGTGTGTGTGACCGCCCCCTCCGTATGAAGTCGCGATGGCGGCGACGTCCGCCCCGTCTTCGCGCGACCGCAGGCTGTAGTAGCGGCGGCCGTCCCGGTCGTGCCAGATGACGCAGAACGGGTAGCCGGCTGACAGTCGTTCGCCGAGTTGGCTGGTGAGCACGGCGCTCTGGACCGCCGGCACGGTCTCGTTGTGGAAGGAGACCAGCGCAGCTTCCACCGCGATCTTGCCGACCAACTCGTTCTCGTATCGCAGGATCGCCCGGCCTTCCGCTTCAAGCGTTACCTGGCGCAGCTCGTCCCAGACGTGAAAGTTGTACGGATAGGATGCGAGGGCGGCGTTGATCTCGCGGCTGGCGGGCAGGGCCCAGTGCCAGAGGTCTTTGTCCTGGATGTATTGGAGAAGCCAGGGCGCTGGCTCCGGGTGTGCCCATTCCCAGGCCAGCACTGCGCCGGATTTCTTCTGATCAAAGTACGCGAAGGGGAGACCAGCCAGGGCTTTCTCGGCGGTGATGTGATGATCCAGGACTTGTAAACCGGCCGTTTCCCTCGCCATCGCTTCCAGCGTCTCGCGTGGGTAGCTGAAGTCCACGATGACAACATGTCGCCCGGCGATGCCGGCAGGCGGGGAGTTTCCGTGCTTCACCGGAATAAACCGGGCCGATGGAAACTTCTTCCAGAGTGCCCAGGCCGCGCCGAAACCGTCGGAACACTCTGCGTGGTACATCACAACATCGGGGGGATAGGCTGGGCCCTTCTGAGGATGAGAACGGTTCATAAGACGCGACCCCACTATATCATGACTGGCTGGTCGGACAAAATGTCTATGTGACTGGGGACAGGAAGGTCGTCGGTTGCGGAGCGTGAGCGTGTCGGCAGTTAGTTCGGCGGGAACCCTTCAGCGCGTGTCGTTCCATTGCCAAGGGCCGAGAAGGCATTGATCCGGTCGATGAGCTGCCGGAGCCGACCGGCGCTCCGCCGGTTAAAGAAAAAGACCAATCGAGGAAGGTCTTTCAGCGCTAGTTCGTCCAGTTCCTCAGGCAGCGGGCCTCGTTGCTCGAACGATCCCTCCACCAGCAAGTCACTGAACTCCTGATTGATCGTTGTGAGCTGGTCGTCCGAGAGTCGATGCTTGATCCGCATGGCTAGTTGCCGGTCCACGAACCGAAGCGAATGGTAGTTGCGGTAGAAGGTCTCGATCTCCTTGACTGCGGCCTCCTCCGAGTCGAAAATCTTAAACAGGCTGAGGTCCTCTTCGTTGATCAGTCGTCGGGACAGGAGTTGACCGGTAATGAACTCGTGCCAGCGGTCCCAATAATCGCAACCAGGAGCCTGGAGGCAGACGATCGGCTGCGGGTCACTCTTACCAGTCTGGGCGAGCGTCAGCACCTCAAAGCCTTCGTCATGCGTGCCGAATCCACCAGGGAAGAGCGCGATTGCGTTCGCTTCTTTTTGGAACATCAGCTTGCGCGTGAAGAAGTATTTGAAGGTGATCAGTTTCGGATCATCTGCGATGACGGTATTGGCTCCCTGCTCGAACGGCAGCATGATGTTGACGCCGAAACTGTTCTCCCGTCCGGCGCCCTGCTGAGCTGCCTTCATGATTCCGTCAGCCCCGCCCGTGATCACCATGTATCCGCGCTGCACGACCTGACTGGCAAACCGGTAGGCCAACTCATAGTTGGGGTCGTCCGGTTGCGTCCTGGCCGACCCGAATACGCTCACCTTGGGTCGATCGCGATAGCGATAGAACACCCTGAAGGCATAGCGGAGCTCCTTGAGGGTCCGATTCAAGATCTTGAGGTCGAGCGTGTCGAGCGGGGTCTCGCCCAATTTCAGGACCCCCACAAGGATCTCCTTCAGCAGGACCCTCTGCAGATCGTCCTGCGGTCCCTCCAACAAGGCCTGGACTTGTGTCAGGATGTCCTCGTTGCTGAGGACTGATCGGCCTGATGCGTTCCCGGCTTTCATGTGTCGCTTCCGGTTCGTCGATAGCTGCGTAGTCTGTAGAGTTTAGATTTTATCAAGTCGTGGGCAGCCGGTCAAAAGTGCGGGGTCCGTTCTGCAGACGATCATGCCTCTCCGGACTTTTTCGAGAGGGTCCGAATTACCCAGGCTTTGATCTGAGTCTGGTCTGACACCGACAGGTGAGTGAACAGCATCTCCACGCTGTGCTTGAGCGGGGCCTGGCCGGTCTTCCCTCTGTGCGCATGGTCATCGCTTTTCAGGACCGTCGCGTGAGCCGTGAGGGGACGATCGGAGCCGGGCAGGGAAAAGTTGAGGCTCACACCGGTGCCGGACGGAACGGAGGCGGAGGTTTCGACCAGAGCGCCTAGATGGCTCAACTGCGTGATGGTCGCGGACTGCTCGGCCTCATGGGCCTTTCCGTCATGGATTTTCAGTGAGGCCGGAATCCGAGACTTGCACCGCTTCGGCGAGAGGACCAAGTCACAAGCGGTCAAGACTCCGATGGGCTGGCTTTCTTTCGTGACGATGAGCAGCGGAACCCCTGTGGAAGCCATGACGGTGGTCGCATCCTCGGCCGGCCGGTCGAATTCGATAGACTGCACCGGTCGGGACATGATCGTGCGGGCCTCCACGTCATCGGGATTGAGCCCCTGCGCCACCACCTTATAGACGATGTCTGAGGGGGTCATGATGCCGATGCTGCTCTCAGTGTCCTTGATCAACAGGCAGGGGACCCGCTCCTTATGCATGAGGAGGGCGGCCTCACTGACCGTCACGTCTCCGGGAATTTGGATCACGCCCGGGGTTATCACGTGGATCACCACAAGAGATGAATGATGACCTGCTGCATTGCGAACCCTGTCCTTGGCCCGAGTCATCGTTCGCGGGGGCCCTTCCGCCTGCAGCAGGTTCTGGTCGTGTTGTGCTTCGACGAAAGCGGCGTATCCACAAGTATAGCAGATTGGTTCACAGCTTGGTCAGGTTCGATGATTCCCTTGTCAAACAGCGCCCTTCATGATTACACTGTCGCCGCATGGTTCCGGATCCCTTCACCACATCGTGCGGATTATGACCTCTGTTGACCGAGAGTTTCTTTGGCGCTGGTCCCGGGTACCGTTCCATGGCCTCGGCCTGTCCGTGGACGTCTATTCGCCTGACCTGTTTGAGCTGGTCGCTGCCCTGGAGGCACGGGGGCTCCGTTACGGGTATCTGGAAATATTTAAGGCGGCGCAGGCGGCCTTGACCCTGGTGCGGCGGCGGCTTCCCGACGTTCTGCTGGCCTACCATGCCGAAGGGCTGTGGATCACCCAACCGGACTTGGAGGCAAGCTATCCAGTGGAATCAGAGTTGGTCGCCGCATCAACTCACCTTCGCGCGCTTGGCAGTTATTGGATGAATCATGAATGCGCGGCCAAGTAGATGGCAGGCTACTCGTTTGGGACCTACCTGCCGCCCCTGTTTACGCCGCTGAGCGCCGACGTTACAGCCCGGAACATTGGGATGGTGCAAAGCGCCCTCGACCAGCACTGCGGCACGCCCTTTGGGCCCGGTCCCTTGCTGTTGCTCGAAACGCCGCCGCTGACCTATTTTGGATTCGGCGAGCTGTCCATGGCGGAGTTTTTTCGCCGCATTGCGGAGTTGGCGCCATGCGGGGTGGTCCTGGACATCGGTCACCTGTGGACGGTCTATCGCTACTCAGGCGAGGGGCGTCGTCCTGTGACGGAATTTCTCTCCGAATTCCTGGATGCGTTTCCGCTGGAGCGGGTGGTGCAGATCCACGTGGCCGGCCTCGCTGAACAGGGAACAGGCATGCCGCCTGGGAGCCTTCCCTGGTGGCTTGACGTTCACAGCGCGCCGATCCCGGAGCTGCTCTTCGACATGCTGGCGCAAGTCCTCTCCCACCCCGGGCTGTCGCACCTCAAAGGTATGGCGCTGGAGGTGGACACGAAGGCAGTGCCCCAAATCGTCCTGGAGTTCGATCGGTTTTGCGAACGGTTCGGCCGATGGTCCTGGCGGTGGAATGAGTATCGTGCGCCGGCCTGTTCGCCTGAAGAATTTCGCGTGGGCTTGGCCAAGCAGCCTGCTTCGGCTCGCGCCAACGATGAGGCGGGATCGAACGAGCTGCTTCGGCAATACGATCTCTACGCCCGCGTCGTGACCGGCAACATTGATGCGTCTGTAGCCGGACTTCCGTTACCAGGGCTGGAGCCGGAAGCCTTGTCGGTCTATCGCCGGTCATACCTGCCGTGCGAGATTCTGGAATGGGGAGGTGATCTGCGAGAGATGTTTCCGCAGACCTGCCGCTTGTTGGACCGCCATGAGATGACGCTCACTTCGTTCCTAGATTACTGGTTCAGGGAGCCGAGGACTGTCGAGGCTCCCTACGACTTTTTCCTGCTCAAGCTGGATTGTTTCTGTAAATTTGTCGGCGAGATGATGCCGAGCGCGGCCGAGGTAGCGGCCCGTGAAGCATCGGAGCTGCGGGCGGCGTTTCAGGCGGCCAATGAGCTTATCTGCGGGTAACGAGAGCCATGCCATGAGCTTCTGGAACACTCTTCCCCAACCCATTATCGGGCTTTCCCCGATGGACGGGGTCACCGATGCCGCCTTTCGGCTGGTGGTGGCCATGCAGGGTGCGCCGGATGTGACCTTCACGGAATTCACGAGCGTGGGAGACATCTGCCGAGGTCCGGATCATCTTCTGTGCTCGCTCCTGTATAGTGAGCACGAGCGGCCTATAGTGGCGCAGTTGTACGGCAAGGATCCTGACCTCTTTTATCAAGCCGCTCATGTCGTTTGCGAATTGGGATTCGACGGGCTGGATATCAACATGGGATGTCCTTCCCGGAACGTGGCCGCGTCTGGGTCCGGCGCTGGCCTGATCCGGACGCCGGATCTCGCCCATGCCATCATGCGCGCCGCGCGTCAGGGCATCCTGGACTGGACGGCAGGCCAGCGCCTGAGCGCGGCCGGCCTGAAGTCCGCGCGAGCGGATCTCATTCAGGCCATCAATCTGCGACGGCAGGGGGTGTCGGGTCCACCACGCCGAATGATCCCGCTCTCTGTGAAAACGCGCCTCGGGTACGAGACGGATGTCATCGAGGAATGGGTCAGTCATCTGCTGGAAGAGCAGCCGGCAGTCATTTCGGTGCATGGACGGACGTTGGAGCAGATGTACCGAGGGGAGGCGGATTGGACCGCGATCGAGCGGGCAGCATTGTTGGCTCATCAGACCAGCACCCTGCTGTTGGGAAACGGTGATCTGCACTCGATGCAGGACATCGTTCGCCGGGTTCGATCCAGCGCGGTGCATGGCGTGCTGGTCGGACGTGGCGCGCTCGGCAGTCCCTGGTTCTTCCGTAGAAAAGAGATGGCGCGAGCGACGTTGGGGATGGACTCCCTGCCCGTGCACGATGAGGAGGTCCCCCTCGACGAACGGTTTCGGGTGATGCTAGAACATGCCCGCCGGTTCGAAACCCTTTTCGGAACGGAGCGGTTCCCGCGGATGCGGAAACATCTCGGCTGGTATTGCAAAGGGTTTCCCCATGCAGCGACCATGCGCGGACTTATGGTGCGTGCCTCCAGTAGCGACGATGTGGCGAGGATTGTGGCCGAGTTTCATGGAGGCGCGTCGCTGCCCTCCGGTGCTCCGGGTTACCTCTCGCCTGGTGCTCCCCTTCCATCCGCTCTGTCATGCGCTTGATTTTGGCCTCGACGTCTCCCCGGCGCAGGGACCTCTTCGCGCTGCTGCAAATCCCCTTCGAAGTCGTTGCGCCTCCGTTTCAGGAACAGATCCGTCAGGAGTGTTCTGCTGCGGAAGAGGCGCAACGGTTCGCGTTGGGCAAAGCGCGGTCCTGCGCGCAGCACGACCCGGACAGTCTGGTTCTCGGCAGCGACACTCTGATTTCGGTAGGAACCGACGTGCTGGGGAAACCGGCCGATCTTGAGGAGGCCCGGGCAACCTTGCAACGGCTCCGGGGTCGCGAGCACGTGATCCATACCGCGGTGGCGATCTGCCGAAGGCGAGATGACCTTCAGGATCTCGCGCTCGAAACGGTTCGAGTCTGGATGAACAACCAAAGTGACGCCGAGGTGGAAGCCTACCTCCAGACCCAGGAGTGGATGGGAAAGGCCGGAGCCTATTCGATTCAGGGCTCTGGGAGCCGAGTCATTGCCAGGATCGAGGGCGATTACACGGCTGCGGTGGGCCTGCCGCTCCGGCTCGTCGCTCGTATGCTACGGCTACGTGGCGTTGACGTACCGGATATCCAGGGGCTCTATCAGACGAGGCCCTATCCGAACTGGGCGATGTTCAATCCATGACCTCCATGCCTCTTGCCTCGCGCCTGTGTTCAGGCAATTGCTTTGGTCAGGTTGTTTCCTTACAATGGCGCGCGATTGGCTTGAGAAGGCGTCCCTTGCCTGGTTGCGTGAAGGAGGGCACTCATGCGTTCAGGATTCATAGACGTCATCGTGGGAAGGAGTAGGCAGGGCGTCGGCCTCCATGCGTTCATCGTGATGGGGACGGTTGCGATGTGGACCATTGCGATGGACCAGGCTCATGCCATTGATGTCAAACTGACGATGGAGGAGGCGAAGAAAGCCCTGGCGGCTGGACGTGGACCGATGGAAAAGGCGAACACTCCGGAAGAAGTGAAGAAAGTCTTGCTGCAGGCCTCTGTGAACACACGGATCGGAGCTGATCCGGAGAAGGATTCCTGTGGCACCAGCGCGATCTTACGCACAAAGCGGTTCTGGTTGGAGTCGTTCGGCAGAAAGGAGGCCACCGAGTCCAAGAAGCAGAAGCAAGAGATCCACATGCCCGATGACAAAATCCAGAAATATTTGGACATGCCCAACCTGGAAATGGAAGTCCAGCTCTGCGGGGACGACGAATACTTTGCAGAGGGGGTGCAGATGGCGCTCCAGCAGGGCTCCAAGACCATCAAGCCGGTCGATCTGAGCCCGGCTGAAAAGGGGCGCAAAAACGAAGGACAGGGTCCTGCCTATCGTTCCCGCTTCACTGCCCGGTTTGCCTACGATAGTTTCGATCCCAATGCCAAGACGAAGGTGATGGTCATCTTTCCAGACGGGAAGCTGTCGGAGTTTGAGGCGGACTTTTCCAAGATCAAGTGAGGGGTCAGCCGACCTACGCGTTCACTTCAGCGAGGCGGAGCGTATACAGATAGTGGTACAGTCCCCTTCTCTCCATCAGCGAGGCATGCGTTCCCTCCTCGACAATCCGTCCTTTGTTCAGAACGAGGATGCGATCGGCTCGTTGCACGGTCGTCAACCGGTGGGCCACGACAAAGGTGGTTCTGCCCCCCATTAAGCGATCAAGCGCCTCCTGCACGAGCATCTCGGACTCAGAGTCTAGCGCCGAGGTGGCTTCGTCCAGAATCAGCATCCGAGGGTTCTTGAGTACGGCCCTGGCAATGGCGAGCCGCTGACGCTGTCCGCCGGATAGGTTGACCCCTTTTTCTCCCACCATCGTACGGTACCCGTCCGGCATCTGACCGATGAAGTCGTGCGCGTTGGCTGCTCGGCTAGCGGCGATCACCTCTTCGTCAGTGGCCTCCTCTCGACCATACCGGATGTTGTCAAGGATCGTGCCACCGAAGAGCACCGTTTCCTGCGGCACCAGTGCGATCTGGCGGTAAAGGCTCTCCAGCCGAACCGCACGCAGATCATACCCGTCAATAGCCAGAGTGCCCTCAGTCGGATCATAGAAGCGGTGCAGCAGGTTCACCAAGGTGGTCTTGCCCGCGCCGGTCGGGCCCACGAGCGCCACCATGTCGCCCGGGTTGACCTGGAACGAGACCTCGGACAGGACAGCCTGCCTGGGATCGTAGGCGAAGCCAAGCCGGGCGGCTTGGACGTGCCCTTGGATGATTGGCATATCCACGGCATCCGGCCGATCGCTCACCTCGGGACTGGTGTCGAGAATCTCGAACAGGCGTCGCATGGCTCCCTGCGCCTCCTTGATCTGCGCAAAGACCCTGGCGGCCGAGCCGAAGGGGCCGATCAGAATGCCGGCAAAGAGCACGAAGGCGAACAAATCGCCAGGCGAGACCGTGCCCTGAATGACCTGTCGGCCTCCGTACCAGAGGACAGCTGCGGCTGTGGCGAACGTCAGCAGCGTGATGGTCGGCACAAACACGGCCAGCACGGCCGCCCTGTGGAGCGTCGTCTCAAGGGCGGTACGGATTTGTGAGGCGAAGCGGAGTGCCTCTCGACGGGTCTGCACAAACGACTTGACGATGCGGATGCCGGAAAGCACTTCCTCCACAAGGGTGGTGGTCGAGGCGGTCTGATCCTGGATCGCCGTCGAAAGCGCCTTCAGCCGTTTGCCGAAGAGGCGAGCCACCAAGACCAGAATGGGCAGGAGCAGAAGGATCAGCAGGCAGAGGCGCCAGTTCATCATCAGCAGAAAGGTGACACCGCCGGCAAAGGTCACGAGCTGTTTCGCTGAGTCGATGGGTGTTTCCGTCACCGTGGTCTGGATCACGGTGACGTCGTTCATGAGACGGGATAGAATCTCTCCTGTCCGTCTTTTCGTGAAAAAACTCAGCGACAGTTTCTGAAGATGAGCGAAGACGTGTGTCCGGAAGTCTGCCAGGATATGCTGGGAGACCCAGGCGGTGAGGTAACTATGGCCCATGGAGAGCACTCCCTGGACGAGGACCAGCCCGAGGAACAGCCCGACCATGCTCGTCATCTTCTGCAGGTCGCGCTGGACGGTAATGATGTCCCAAAGGAAGCCAGCCAATCGGAGGAGGACAAGGTTCAGGATAGCGGCCCCCATCACCAGCACGGCGGCTCCAGCCATCTGGATCAAGTATGGCCTCAGAAACGGGAAGAAGCGAGCGTAGTAAGACATTCAGGCTGTGCTTGAAGGCGTGCGGCGCGACGGCCGTGCCTCAGTGCGGAACGCGTCACTCTGGCGGGGAAGTGAAGGAATGGGAAGAACGGTGGTTGCGCGACTATAGCTGAGTGATGGACTCAATCAGATGCTTATTGATGGCGACGAAGTCCGCCTTTTCCTTGTCGCTAATCACGACGTCCGTAAGGCTGATAAACAGTCGTTGTTCTTCGTTAATCGCGTCCGAGACACGATTCCGCATCGGCGGAACCAGAAAATCTCCGACGTACGTGCAGTTGACCGTTCGGACTCTGATCCGAACCAGCTTTCCCTGCTTTTCTTTTCCTTCAGCCACGTAGACCTCCAACCCTGAGTGGGGCTTCGCCTAGCTTTTCCGGCGCAGGAACTTCAGCCGCCTGCGAAGTTTCTTGTACTTATGCTTTCGCATCTTCTTGCGCCGTTTCTTGAGGACACTGGCCACAAACAATCTCCTAGCCGCAAAAGAGTATAGGGTTTCTCCTGTAAAAGCAAGCGAAACGCAATTTCGAGCATCGAACCACACGGATTTACCTGCTCGAAACCCCTTGACTCCCACTATTGGAGTCTGGAATGTGTGGATCGTCGGCCCTTGAGTGCTGACTGAATGCCGTGGCAGGTCAGGCTTGACGCGTCCTCCAGCCTCTTCCTATACTGCGACATGTTTCGTCGCGTTCAGTCTGCCTGGTGTGTGGCGCTCTTCCTCTGTCTCGCGTGGATGACCGATCTGATTTTGGGCTGTTCTTCCAAGGATCCGCGGTATCCCCTTGACCACGCTCGGTATGAGCGGATCGACAAAGCCGTTGAATCGCTTCGGAAGGCCTATGCGGAGAAGGATCTGTCCAGCATGCAGGCTTTGATGCTACCGATGGACTCCCTTGATCGCGTAGAGCAGGAAGTGCAAAACGACTTTCAAACCTTCCAAGACATCTCGCTGGAATTCTCGATCGAGCGGATCATGATCGAAGGCGAGACGATCGATGTCTACGTGCACTGGCAGGGCCAGTGGACGCGGACACCGGCGGAGGCCGGCGTCCGGGAGCGTGGACACGGCATGCTCCGGTGGGAGGGGGTTCAATCTATTCTTTTGAAAGGCGTCGATGGAGATCTCCCATTCGGGATGGCGACGCGCCACACCACGCCATCGGCGCCGCGGCCTGGAGCGGTCCGATGAGCGGGGGTGGGGGAGCGTCGGGCAAGGCGCACGGGGTAGAGGCCGATTTCTTGGTGATCGGGAGCGGCGTCGCGGGTCTTCGCGCCGCAATCGAGCTGAGCCGTCACGGTCTGGTGCTGATGCTGACCAAGGGGAACCCGCTTGAAAGCAGCTCGAGCTATGCTCAAGGGGGAGTCGCGGTCGCGCTGAGTGAGGAAGACGATGTAACCATCCATCTAACTGATACCCTGGACGCCGGGCGCGGCCTCTGCCGGCAACAAGCGGTCCAAGTTCTGGTCGAGGAGGGGCCGGACCGAATCCAGGAGCTGATTACTTGGGGGGCCAAATTTGACAAGGTCGGTGGGAAGTTCGCCTTTGCCAAGGAAGCAGCGCACAGCCGGAGTCGTATTCTGCGCGCCAGAGGTGATGCGACCGGCAACGAAATGGTCAAGGTCCTGATGGCCCAGGCGAGGCGACACAAGCGGATCAAGTGGCTCGATCATCACTTCACCATGGACCTTGTTGTGGCTGATGGCGTCTGCTCCGGAGCGCTCGTTCTCGACGAGGTCACCGGTATGCGAAAGGTCCTCGCGGCATCGGCCGTCATCCTGGCGACAGGGGGCGCGGGCCAGGTTTATGCCAGGACGACCAACCCTCCTAATGCCACCGGGGACGGGATGGCGATGGCATATCGGGCCGGGGCCGTCCTTGAAGACATGGAGTTCGTTCAGTTTCACCCGACCGCTCTATATCTTCCCTCCAGTCCACCGTTTCTGCTGTCCGAAGCGATCCGGGGGGAAGGGGGACGACTTCGCAACATCAAGGGCGAGCTGTTCATGCGCCGGTATCATCCGGCCGGCGAGCTGGCTCCGCGAGATATCGTGGCCAGGGCGATCTGGTCGGAGATGGCCGCGACCCGTGCGCGGCATGTCTATCTGGACGCGACTCACCTGAGTGCTAGTTTTCTCAAGCGGCGGTTTCCGACCATCTACTCCACGTGCCTTCGCTACGATATCGACATCACCGAAGAATGGACTCCGGTCTCCCCTAGCGCTCACTACATGATGGGAGGCGTGTGGACTGAAACGGACGGCGCGACGAGCCTTCCGGGTCTGTTTGCTGCCGGTGAGGTCGCCTGCAGCGGGGTGCATGGAGCCAACCGGCTCGCGAGCAATTCCCTTCTTGAAGGACTGGTGTTCGGAGCTCGGTCGGGGTTGGCAGCAGTAACGTTCGCCAAACGGACCGGGACTCCTCCTCCTCTGCCGTCTACTCGAGAGCTTGACGGTGGACCACTCTGCCGGTTGGAGGATGCCGAGAAGCTGCGCAGCTCACTGCGCCGGATCATGTGGGGGAAGGTAGGGCTGATGCGGAGCAGTGACTCGCTGGCGAGTGCGACGGCGCAACTGTCACGGTGGAACCGAACGGTCGATCGGCCGTTCGGGACGAGGCGTGATCTGGAAGTCAAGAATATGGTGCAGGTGGCGAAATGTGTTGCTGAGGCGGCGCTGTGGCGGGAGAACAGCGTGGGCGCGCATTTCCGTGCCGATTACCCCGACACCAAACGGCTCGGTTGGCGTGAGCACAGCAGATTGGAGCGGACCGACTTGATTAAGGGGTCCAAGTGGACAGGGGCTGAGGCTGGCTGACGCGGACGGAAGAGCTGACTCCGTGGGATGAAGTACGAATCCCGCTCGATAAAAACGCTCGATAGAAACGGAGAACCTTGGTCACGTAGTGACGTGTCTCATCAATGGGGGGAAGTGTGCGGTATTGTTCGACGCGGTGCTCGCCGGCGTTGTAGGCAGCCAAGGCGAGTGCCAGGTTCCCGTGGAATCGATCCAGTAGGTAGCGAAGATGCCTGGCCCCACCCGCGATATTTTCCTCAGGATCGTAAGGATTGCGAACGTCCAGCTTCACCGCCGTTTCCGGCATCAACTGCATCAGTCCGACGGCTCCCGCCCTTGAGATCGCCGTCGGGTCAAAATCGGACTCCGCTTTGATCACGGCGCGAAGTAGCGCTGGGTGAAGCCGATGCTCTTTGGAGTGGCGCAGGATAGCTTGTTCAAACTTGCTGGCCGGTATCCGTGGGCGGAGGCTAGTTGACTCGGCAAGGACCTTCTTGAACCGTGGATCACTGGGGACATTGGTCAGGTGGACGGTCCCGTCTCCGTCAATGTATTGGTAAATATCCCCCAGCACGACCGGCGGGAATGCC
>JAHWYE010000391.1 GCA_020028195.1 Nitrospirota bacterium | reverse complement strand
CGCTGACCCATTCCGAGTTGGTCGAGATGGCCTCCGATACCTTGCGTGTCATGGACCGGGCCGTCGAGGTCGACGGGGGGGAGGTTCCGGAAACCCAGAACAAGGTGATGCTCATGCCTGGGTTCCCCTGTCCCCTGTGCCGGTTCCCGACCTACTCGTGGGTTGAAGACTTGGAAAACAAACTTGAGAAATACGTGCTCGACTTTATTCGGGACAACCACCCAGGCTGGGATACGGAATTCGGCGCCTGTGATCGGTGCGTCGAAGTCTACAAGCTACGGGCGGATGGAGTCATGTAGGGTCAGGACGAGCGCATGGCAACGGACCCAGAATACGGCAGGCGACGCTTTCTCAAGGAATCCGTCCTTTCGCTGGCCAAGACTGCGCGGGAGTTCGTCAAACAGCGCGACGCACCACCGGAGAAGGCCGAACCGGCGTCCCGAAGCGACTGGTTGCGGCCACCTGGGGCGGTTGCTGAGCTCCTCTTTCTAGACCGGTGCACGCGTTGCGGAGATTGTGTCAAAGCCTGCCCGTTTGGCAGCATTGCGCTTGACCGGCGGGATGGCACGCCTGTGATCTTTCCCGACCAGATCCCTTGTCACCTGTGCGACGACTTTCCCTGCATCGCCTCTTGCGGGACCGACGCGTTGCTTCCTGTTGCTGGCCGAGAACAGGTCAAGATGGGGATCGCCGTCGTATCCCATCGCGACTGTACGGCAGGGCAAGGTTGCAATGCCTGTGTGTCCCAGTGTCCGGTCAACGCGTTGGGGATGAATTTCGAGGCGTTCCGTGTCGTGGTCGAAGCAGACCGCTGTGTGGGATGCGGGATTTGTGAGCAGGTTTGCAGGACCGTCAATGATACCATCGCAATCAAAGTGACTCCGGCTCGGCTGCTCCAATCCGAGAACCCCGGCGGACGGTTTTAGCCTCTGTCAGACGAAGGAACGCGCCTCCTTTTGAGGTGCCGAAATTGTCCCGGAAGACCAGAAAATCAGCTACTTGGGGGGGCTGAATACCATCTTGACAACGTCTGATGCTTTGCCTATGATACCCGGGCCTGTGCCAAAGGTGCGAAACTTGGAAGCGGGAGGGTGCGTGTGCCCGACTGTTTTCACGTCTCGGCCCGAGGGGGTGTGACCAGTGAGTACGCAAATGAGTGCAAAGGGAAGCGAGACTCGAGTCGTCGGGTCTGCTGGCATCGCGCAAGCTCTCAAGGACTCTCCCGCCGTCGAACGAGCGTTAGGACGAAGCAAGCTCTACCTCCTCATCTCCTGGAGTCTCTTATACCCCGAAGACGACGAGTTTTTGGATTATCTCCAGAGCGGTGAGTTTGTGGAGGATGGTCGTTCTGCGCTTGAGAGTCTCAGTCGTGCTCTCGAGGGGACTGATGGAGAACGGGCCAAGCTGAAGCTGACTGCTCTCGCCAAGCCGTTTGATCAGATCGAAAATTGGATTTCAGCCGAATGCGTGAACTGGCAATTGAGTGATCTGCAGGCCGAGCATCGGCGCGTCTTCAGCAATGTAATCACGTTAGACTGTCCTCCGTACGAGACCCTCTTCGGCAACGATCACGTGTTTGCGCAAGCCCATGTCATGGGAGATATTGCCGGTTTCTACAAGGCGTTCGGTGTGGAGCTGTCCAGGGATATCCACGAGCGCCTGGATCATCTGAGCGTGGAATTAGAGTTCATGCATTTCCTCGCCTACAAGGAGTCGTACGCCCGTTGTCATGATGGAGCAGAGAAGACTCAGGTTGTGGTCGATGCACAGAAGAAATTCGTGAAAGACCATATCGGACGATGGGTACCGCTCTTTGCGAGAATGCTGGCCAGGAAAGCGGATTACGGGCTGTTTCGATACATGGCTGATTTCTTGTCGGATTGGATCGACTTTGACCAGGCTTACTTGGGGGTGACTCCTCAGCCTTATTCGGAGGCCGATTATCGCCCTGCCACGTTCAACGCTCCAGAAGGGCAGAGCTACGAATGCGGGGCGCAGGACCAGGGCAACGAGTTGAGCATGCTGTTGAACGAGGTCGGCGCGCAATCGTTCATGGACAAAGATAAAGAGAAGGACAAGGAGGACACTGGGCCTGTGGGGACCGCGTAAGAGACAAGCATATCGTGCCGGTGCGTGAGTGGGTGGGTGTCATTGCGGAGGAGTCATTTAATCTTTAATTCAGAGGAGGGCATAATCTCTCTGCCCTGGTTGTCGGTGTCATGCTGACGATCGGGCAGGTGCCCCTCGCGGTCAGCCAGCCGGTTACTATTCCGGTGAAGGCGATCAAGGGGCCGGTCCCGATGGACGGGGCGAATCCCATCTGGGAAGGGGTGCCAGGCGTGGTCGTGCCGCTGAGCGGACAAACGATCACCACGCCGATGCACCCGAACATTTCTGTCAAATCCGTCTTCGTCAAGGCGCTCACGAACGGGAAGGAGATTGGATTCCGCCTGGACTGGTCCGATCAGACCTTGAACAATACCACCATTGGGCCACAGGATTTCCGCG
>JAHWYE010000123.1 GCA_020028195.1 Nitrospirota bacterium | reverse complement strand
ACTTCGGGATTGCCTTCTTCGGCATGAATGACGTCCGGCAGGGCATCGTGCACGTGATCGGGCCAGAGCAGGGATTCACCCTTCCCGGCATGACCATTGTCTGCGGCGACTCCCACACCTCAACCCATGGAGCCTTCGGCGCACTGGCGTTCGGGATCGGTACCAGCGAGGTGGAGCACGTCTTGGCCACCCAATGTCTGCTGCAGAATCGCCCCAAGACGATGCAGGTGCGGGTGGAGGGCACACTGTCCCGGCACTGCTCAGCGAAGGACATCATTCTCGCCATCATCGGGAAAATCGGCACGGCGGGCGGCACCGGTCACGTGATTGAATATACCGGCGGAGCCATCCGCGCCCTGACGATGGAAGGCCGGATGACACTCTGCAATATGTCCATCGAAGGCGGGGCACGCGCCGGCATGGTCGCGCCAGACACTCACACCTTCCTGTACCTCAAGGACCGACCGCTCGCCCCGAAAGGGGACCTCTTCGAACGCGCAGTGAGGGCGTGGAAGCAGTTGACCACCGACTCAGGCGCGAAGTTCGATCAGGTCGTGGATCTGCGCGCGGATGAGATTGCCCCGCAGGTCACCTGGGGCACGAGCCCGGGTATGGTGACCGGCGTGAACGGCAAGGTGCCGGACCCCCGCGAGATGCCGGACGAAAAATCTCGCAAGGCTGCGGAACATGCCTTGGAATACATGGCCCTCACCCCCGGTACGCCCATGACGAAGATCAAGCTCGATCGAGTGTTCATCGGGTCCTGCACCAATTCCAGGATTGAAGACCTGCGCCTCGCGGCCCAGTACGCGAAAGGGAAAAAGGTGGCGCCAAGCGTCCACGCGATGGTCGTCCCCGGGTCCGGACTGGTCAAACAGCAGGCGGAGCAGGAGGGGCTGGATCAGATTTTCAAAGAGGCGGGCTTCGAGTGGCGCGAGGCTGGCTGCAGCATGTGCCTGGCCATGAACGCCGACGTGCTCCAGCCGGGCGAGCGCTGTGCTTCTACCAGCAACCGGAACTTCGAAGGGCGACAGGGCAAAGGCGGGCGCACCCACCTGGTCTCCCCCCCCATGGCCGTCGCGGCGGCGGTGGAGGGACACTTCGTGGACATCAGGCACTGGGGATGAGCCTAATTGTGAATGTTGCATGTTCAAAGTTGAATACAACCGACCATTCAACATTGAACTTTTAAAATTTATCGGTGGTCATGCACCCATTCACTACATTAACTGGCTTGGTCGCTCCGTTGGATCGGGTCAATGTGGATACCGACCAGATCATTCCGAAGCAGTTCTTAAAGACGATCGAGCGGACCGGGCTCAGGGAGGGTCTGTTTCTCGACTGGCGTCACAAGAAAGACGGCACGCCGGACCAGGAGCTCTTCTTGAACCAGCCTCGCTACCAAGGGGCGACGATTCTGCTGACCCGTGACAATTTCGGCTGCGGGTCCTCGCGGGAACATGCCCCATGGGCGTTGTTGGATCAAGGCTTCCGCTGTCTCATCGCGCCCAGCTTCGCGGATATTTTCTACAACAATTGCTTCCTGAACGGGATCCTGCCGGTGGTCCTGAAAGCCGAGGAGGTCCAGGGACTCTTCCAATCGGTTCGCGCCAGAGAAGGCTACCAGCTCACCGTGGATCTCGCCCCACAGACTGTCACCACCCCGGAAGGGACACGCTATAGTTTCGACGTGGATCCCTTCCGCAAAGACTGCTTGCTCAAAGGCCTCGACTCGATCGGGCTCAGTCTTCATCACGAACCAGCCATCGCGGCCTATGAGAACAGGCGCAAAGCCGAAGCCCCCTGGCTTTTTCCTGACCTCTAACCTTTAGCTCATCCGGAGGCCCCATGAACTGGTCCGCCCTTCTCTCCCCGATCTGGTGGGTGACACGTCTCAGGGTCGTCCTGACGTTGCTCTTCTTCGGCATTACCGCCTACCTGCTCGTCGTGTTCAACTGGTCTTATTCGGACGGCGACCGGGCGGGGTATCTGCAGAAGCTGTCCAGCAAAGGATGGATCTGCAAGACACACGAAGGCGAGTTGGCGATGACGACGGTGCCTGGAGTGGCGCCGATATTATGGAATTTTAGCGTTTGGGACGGGGCGGTTGCCCACAAAATGACTAGCCTGATGGGGAAAAAGATCGTGCTGCACTACAAGGAGTATCGGTACATTCCCACCAACTGCTTCGGTGAAACCGCCTATTTTGTCGACGCTGTGCAGGCAGCCGTCGAATAGGAGAAGGGCCGGACAGCATGAAACTTCTGGCGAAGGTCTTGCTTGCGCTGCTCCTCGTGGTTCTGCTTCTGGTTGGGGTGCTTCACCTGTGGTTGGGCTCCCTCATCAAGCGCGGCGTGGAACAAGTCGGGCCGAGGATCACTCAGACTAGCGTGACGTTGCGGGATGTGGACATAGCTCTGTTGTCCGGACGCGCCAAGTTGGAGGATTTGACCATTGGCAACCCCACTGGTTTTCAGGCACCCAGCGCATTCAGGCTTCGCAACGCCACCGTACGCCTGGACTGGAAGTCGGCGCTGTCGGACCCGGTCATCATCGAGGAAATCGTCATTGATGGCCCGGAAATCACGTTTGAAGGAACCATGGCCAGCAGCAACCTGGGAACCATCCGTGACAATGCCACAGCCTTCGCCCCCGCTGATTCATCGGAGAAAGCCCCCGCGCCGAAACGCGACGCTCAGCAGAGCTCCGGGAAAAAAGTGGTGATCAAGCAGTTCACCATGACGAACGCGCGGGCGAATCTATGGCTGCGGGCGGGCGGGGTCGAGACGAAAGCGCAGGGCATCAGTCTGCAGGACATCCGGCTAAAAAACATCGGAGCTGCGTCGGGCGGTGCGTCGTTTCAGGAAGTGGCAACGATTGTGCTGACCTCCATCACCAACTCGGCCGCTCGCCTGGCCACGAGCCTTGATAAACCTCTGGAGAAGGGGGCTCAGGCGCTCGGAGAGTCTGCGGAGAAGGCCACGTCGAAAACCCTGGAGGACGTCAAAGGACTCCTCAACAAATGAGAGGAAAAGGTCCTGTGACCCGCGCCCGCTTAAAGCAGTCGCCTTTCAACTGTCTCACCGCATCATTCCCTGTGGAGGCTTCGGGGCAGGGGTTTTGTGGGTTGCAGCACGCCTCGTGGCTTTCTCCAGCTTTTCATCCTCCAGCATCTGCTCTCGAATCTGGCGGACGGCCTCGGTGAAGGCCAGGTTGAGGCGGTGGCCCTCCTCGTTCCATATTTCCGGATCATAGACAGAGATCTTCTGCGTGAATTGACTCTGTCCGCGATACTGCCCGAGGCGTACCCCGTCCGGATACGCGAGCACGAGTTCCAGGTCCACATCCACGGCATGGCTTTCGACCGGAGCGGCGAAGAGCATGACCAGCAGATTCACCACGGGGATTGCCAACCAGCGTGGCGACCGGACTTGCTCTTGGAACCGGTGGATCTCGCCAGACAGCACCAAATCCGGGTATGAGGTATTACGACCGATGGCATCAAAGACACCGTTGGTGCGAAAGTCCTTAAGGATGGCTCTTGTGACCAGCTCGGCGAGTGGCCCGTCCAGATAGGCGGGATCGGTGATCGCGCCGTCCCCATCGGGCCCAGCCTGCGGCAAGTGCTGGCTCCCATCCATGGAGGCATCAACAAGTGGCTGGAGTTGGACTCGCGCCGGGATAGTCTGCGGGCTCTCCTCCAACGTAACCCTGGGAACGTACTGGCTACAGGCCGCGAGCTGGAGTAACAAGAGACCGAGGGGCACCGCTCTCATCATACGTGACCAGGAGGACATGTGGCGCCGCTACGTCTCATGCCATCATTCACCCTCATCCGATTTGAGGTCTTTAACGACTCTATGGAGCGTCTTCTCCTCATCAGGCAGTATGCGAACAAATTCGAGCCCGAACTCCCGTCCGCGTGCCCACTTCACGGCTGCCTGCTCGACCCTCATGGGCCAATCAAGTTCAGGTACATAGAGGCGCAGCTCGAGCGTGGTGCCTGATGCAACATTGAGAAGACTCTCAATCCGACACCCTCCCTGCGAGAGGTCGGTGGCTTGCCCCTCCCCATCTATTTGCTGTCCTGAGAACGTGCTTCGAAATTGCACTCGAAAGCGCGGGTACTTGCGTAATTCCATCAGCTAGTCCTCCTGCCCTTTCGGCGTCTCCCCCATCATCCTCCCGATCGCCATCAGCACCATATAGGGTAGGAAGTACGCGGGGAAACATAGTAGAAATAAGAAGAGGAAGAAGCCGATATTGCTGAGGGTGACCTTCTCTTTAAAAAAGACATAGACCGCGAACAGACCCCAGGCGACCGCGCAGAAGTTTCCCGCCAAGACACCCAGCCGTCTGAAGCCACCGCCATTCTTCTGATCAGGCTGGTCGGTCACGCCGAGACCGACAAGGTCCTCTTCCATATCAATCCCTCGATTCCCGCCCGAGCAGGCCCCAGGATGGAGGAAGGCTAGACGGTCCGTAGGCACCTGTCAAGAAGGGGCTTCGGTTTCATGAGGGTGTTCTTTATAATGCTATGGTGGGAGGGTGGAGTGGCGTCGACCGGTCGATTCGTTTACGAATGAGGAGGACCATGATGAAGCACGTCATCCTTACATTCCTCTTCGTCATCGCGCTGGGGCTATTGAGTTGCACAGAGAACGGAGCGAAGGAGATGTTTGAAACCGCTCAATTCGAGGAGCAGCAGAACAATCAGGTCCACGCCAAGCAGCTCTACGAAGCAATCATCAAAGACTACCCGAACAGCGAATATGCCAAAGAGGCGAGCGAGCGGCTCGACCAGCTCAGCCAAAGCAAATGATCGCCGCTCCGGAAGACGCCCATAAGGGTTTCGCGCTGTGATTGCCCGTCGTTACATTGCTCATGCAATGCTCCTCTTGCTCTTGGGGGCGTCTCTGCTCACAGGATTGCCCGTCGTGGCCGACACGCCACAATCCCAGTTGGGCAAGATCGAGTTTCCGACGTCTGGCTCGGCGCACGCCCAACGCCATTTCCTCCGGGGCGTCCTCGCGCTGCACTCATTCTGGTATGAGGAAGCCTTGACGGCGTTTCAGGAATCCACAAAGGCCGATCCTGACTTCATGATGAGATATTGGGGCGAGGCGATGGCCCACAACCATCCGATCTGGGAGGAACAAGACGCTCAGGCGGCCAGGAAAGCGCTCGAACAGATCCGGGAGGGCGTAAAGATCACCCCGCGGGAGCGAGCATACCTGAACGCGGTGAAACTCCTCTATGGAGAGGGCGACAAGTTAGCCCGCGATCGAGCCTACTCTGCAGCCATGGAGCAACTTTATCGAGATTACCCGGAGGACTTAGAGGCCGCTTCCTTCTACGCGCTCTCGTTGCTGGGCACCGCCCGCCCGTCAGACCGAGACTTCCGACGCCAGATTCAGGCCGGCGCGATCGCATTGGACGTGTCCCGCAAGAACCCCGACCACCCCGGCGCCGCGCACTATACAATCCACGCGTTCGACGACCCGATGCATGCCATTCTGGCGCTACCGGCCGCGCGGCGCTATGCGGAAATCGCCCCTGAAGCCCATCATGCGCGGCACATGCCGGCGCACATCTTTCTCCAACTTGGGATGTGGCCGGAAGCTTCGGCCTCAAACGAATCGGGGTGGGAGACCTCGGTCAAATGGGCGAAGCGCCAGGGACTGCCCATCAACCTCCGGGACTACCACAG